>CAMYMY010000157.1 GCA_947259625.1 uncultured Kiloniellales bacterium
GAGCGAGCCCGGCTCGATCCGGCCGACCGCCTCCTCCTCGGTGATCAGGCCCTCCGCGACCATCTCGACCGCGATCTTGATCGCCGCCGAGGCGGTGCGCTTGCCGCCGCGGGTCTGCAGCATGTAGAGCGTGCCGCGCTGCACGGTGAACTCGATGTCCTGCATGTCGCGGTAGTGGGTCTCGAGGCGCGCGCGGACTTCCATGAGCCGGTCGAAGACCTCGGGCATGACCTCTTCCATGGCCGGCAGTTTCGAGGCGTTGCGCACCTTGCTCTCGAGCGTCAGGTGCTGCGGCGTGCGGATGCCGGCGACCACGTCCTCGCCCTGGGCGTTGACCAGGTATTCGCCGTAGAACGCGTTCTCGCCGGTCGCCGGGTCGCGCGTGAAGGCCACGCCGGTCGCGCAGTCCTCGCCCATGTTCCCGAACACCATGGCCTGCACGCTGACCGCCGTGCCCCAGTCGCCCGGGATGTGGTGCAGCCGGCGGTAGGTGATGGCGCGCTGGTTCATCCACGAGCCGAAGACCGCGCCGATCGCCGCCCAGGCCTGCTCTTCGGGATCCTGCGGAAAGGGCCGGCCGGTATCGTCGAGCACCTTCTGCTTGTACTTGGCGATCACCTCCTGCCAGTCCTCGGCCGAGAGCTCCGTGTCGAGGCCGACGCCGCAGTCGTCCTTGTGCAGCTCGAGGATCTCCTCGAAATGGTGGTGGTCGACGTCCAGCACCACATTGCCGAACATCTGGATGAAGCGCCGGTAGCTGTCGTAGGCGAAACGCCGGTCGCCGGCGTGGCGGGCGAGGCCCTCGACCGTCGCGTCGTTGAGGCCCAGGTTCAGGACCGTGTCCATCATGCCCGGCATGGAGGCCCGCGAGCCGGAGCGCACCGAGACCAGCAACGGATTGCCGGGATCGCCGAACTTCGCGCCGACCAGTCCTTCCATCCGGCCGAGCGCCGCGCTCACCTGCTTGTCCAGGTCGTCCGGATAGCCCTTGTCGTGGGCGTAGTAGTAGGTGCAAACCTCAGTGGTGACAGTAAAGCCCGGCGGCACCGGCAGGCCGAGCGCCGACATCTCGGCCAGGTTCGCGCCCTTGCCGCCGAGCAGGTCCTTCATGCCGGCCCGCCCTTCGGCCTTGCCGTCTCCGAAGCTGTATACCCACTTGTTCATGGCCTCGTGCTCGTCCTTCTTTCCTATGTCCCCGCGTGCGATTCGCCTTCGCTGCCGATCATCGGATCCAACACTGAAAGCGTGTCATGGCCAGACGTGACCCATGCTGTCCGGTCGAGGCTTGCGGAAGGATCCGCAAACTACCCACTTGGTAGCATTTGTCCCGATCGCAGGGCTCGGCGGACGGCGTTCCGGGCCTGCCGCCTCCGGAACCACGTCCAGGAAGCGCCGAAAAGAGCCAACGCGCCCCGGAAACCCTCGCCCGTCGGGAGAGGGTGGCGAGGCGAAGCCGAGTGGGTGAGGGCGCGTTGGTTTGGGCGGTTACCGCAACGCGCCGGCACTTTCGGGAGAGTTTCGGAAGCAACTCGCCCTCACCCTCCCGCTGCGCGGGGCCCTCCCTCTCCCAGAGGGCGAGGGGACAAATTCGCGGACGTAGGACTGGGTTCAACCGAACCGCAGTGGGCGTGACCCGGCCATCCGGGCGCCATTCACGGATCCTGGATGCTCGGATCAAGTCCGGGCATGCCAAGAAATGTGACTGTGCTTTGCGCCTCACGCTCTAACCCTCGATCTTGGAGAAGTCCGCGACCCGGCCCAGGGTGGCGCCGATCCGGGCCAGCAGGTTGAGCCGATTCTCGCGCAACGCCGTATCCTCCGCATTCACGGTGACCTCGTCGAAAAACGCATCGACCGGCTGGCGCAGCCTGGCCAGGGCCATCATGGCGCCGGTGAAGTCTTCCCGGTCCAGCGCCGGGCCGGCGCTCTGGGCGGCCTCGTCCAGCGCCTCGTATAACGCGCCTTCCTCGGCCTGGACGAAGCGCCCGGCGTCGGACCCGCCGTTGTACGTCGCTTTGTCCTTCTTGGACTCGATGCGCACGATGTTGGCGGCGCGCCGGTAGGCGGTCAGCAGGTTGGCGCCGTCCTCGCTGCCGAGGAAGTCCTCCAGCGCCCGCACCCGGTCCAGCAGCCGCACCAGGTCGTCCTCGCCGCCCAGTGCGAAGACCGCGGAGATCAGGTCGTGGCGCACGCCCTTCTCGCGCAGCGCCACTTTGAGCCGGTCGGCGAAGAAGGCGAGGAGGGGGGCGACGGCCGGCTCGCCGTCAAGGTGGCGGAAGTTCTGCTGTGCCGCCCGGAAGACTCTGGTCAACGGCAAGCGCAGCTGGTTCTCGACGATCAGGCGGATCACGCCGAGCGCGGCCCGGCGCAGCGCGTAGGGGTCCTTCGAACCGGTCGGCGTCTCGCCGATCGCGAACATGCCGACCAGGGTGTCGATCTTGTCGGCCAGGGCGACGGCGACCGAGACCGGGGCGCCGGGGCAGCGGTCGCTCGGCCCGAGCGGCGAATAGTGCTCGGCGATGGCCTCCCCCACCTCCGCATGTTCGCCGTCGTTCAGCGCATAGTACCGGCCCATGACACCCTGGAGTTCCGGAAACTCGCCGACCATGCCGGTCACAAGGTCGGCCTTGGCGAGCCGCGCCGCCGAGCGCACCCGGTCACGGTCGGCGCCCGGCACGTATTTCGCGATCTCGACGGCGAGCGTTTGCAGACGCGAGACCTTCTCGGCCAAGTCGCCGAGCTTGGCGTGGAACACGATCTCCTTTAGCGTCGGCACGCGCTCGGCCAGGGGCTCCTTGCGGTCCTGGTCCCAGAAGAAGCGGGCGTCGGCCAGGCGCGCGCGCAGCACCCGCTCGTTGCCGGCGACGATCGCCTCGCCGCCGTCGGCCGCCTCTGTGTTGGCGACCACGACGAAGCGGTCGGCCAGGCGACCCTCGTCGTCAAGGGTCGAGAAGTACTTCTGGTGATGGCGCATCGCGGTCGTCAGCACTTCGGCCGGCAGGTCCATGAAGGCCGCGTCGATGGAGCCGATCAGCGGCACCGGCCATTCCACAAGTCCGGCGACCTCGTCGAGCAGCGCCGGATCGTCCTTGACCGTCAGGCCTTCCGCCTCGGCGAGCTTCGCCGTCCCTGCCGCGATGATGGACTTGCGCTCGTCGCGGTCGAGGACGACCTTGGCCACGCGCAGCTTCTTCTCGTAGTCGGCGAAGGAGGTGACCGCAAAGGGCGCCGGCGCCAGGAAGCGGTGGCCAAGGGTGCGATTGCCGACGATTACCTCCGTGCCGCCGTCGGTCTCGAAGCGCCCGCCGAACGCCTGCCCGGCAAGAACCGCCAGGATCGAATGAAGCGGCCGCACCCAGCGGAAATCGCCGTCGGCCCAGCGCATGGATTTTGGCCAGGACAGGGCCTTTATGGCCTGCTGAGCGAGTTCCGGCAGGATCTCGGCCGTGGGTCGCCCCTCGACATGGCGGACCGCGAAGTAGAACGCGCCCTTTCCGGTCTCGCGCACTTCGGCCTGGTCGACCGACGCGAGGCCGTTGGCCTTGAGGAACCCCTGGATCGCCTGCTCGGGTGCGCCCACTTTCGGGCCTTTCTTTTCCTCGGTCACGTCAGGCTGCTTTGCGGGCAGGCCGTCGACCACGAGCGCGAGGCGGCGCGGCGTCGTAAAGGCCCGGGCTTCCGTATAGTCCAGCCCGGCGTCCATCAACCGGTCCGTGACCAGGCGGCGCAGGTCCTCGCCGGCGCGCGCCTGCATGCGCGCCGGAATCTCCTCGGACAGGAGTTCGAGAAGAAGCTCAGCCATGGCGCCGGCCTCTTCGGAGCGAGTTGGCGATGAGCAAACAACGCGCCCTCACCCTCCCAACGCCTCGCGGCGCCGGGCCCCTCCCTCTCCCGGCGGGAGAGGGGAAAGCGAGCCATGCGGCTGTTTGTCCCTCGCTCCTCGGGAGAGGGTGGCGAGGCGCAGCCGAGCCGGGTGAGGGCGGGTTGGTCTCAGCCATGGCCCCCTAGGCCGCCCTCTCCTGGCTCGCGACCCAGGCCTCGCAGCAGGCCTTGGCCAGCTCGCGCACGCGGCCGATGTAGGCCTGGCGCTCGGTCACCGAGATCACGCCGCGCGCGTCCAGCAGGTTGAACAGGTGGCTGGCTTTCATGCACTGGTCATAGGCCGGCAGCGCCAGCGGCGGCGCCTGGTTGAGCAGCTGCCGGCATTCCTCGGCGGCGTCGCGGAAGTGGCGCACCAGCATCTCGGTCGTCGCGTGCTCGAAGTTGTAAGCCGAGAACTCCCGCTCGGCCTGCAGGAAGACGTCGCCGTAGGTCTTGCCGCCCTGATCCTTCGGCACGCCGTCCCAGTCCAGGTCGTAGACGTTCTCGACGCCCTGCACGTACATGGCCAGGCGCTCGAGGCCATAGGTCAGCTCGACCGAGACCGGATCGCAGTCGATGCCGCCGACCTGCTGGAAGTAGGTGAACTGGGTCACCTCCATGCCGTCGCACCAGACCTCCCAGCCGAGCCCCCAGGCGCCCAGGGTCGGGCTCTCCCAGTCGTCCTCGACGAAGCGGATGTCGTGTGCCAGGGCGTCGATTCCGAGCGCGCCGAGCGAGCCGAGGTAGAGCTCCTGCGAGTCGGGCGGCGAGGGCTTCAATAGCACCTGGAACTGGTAGTAGTGCTGCAGGCGGTTGGGATTCTCGCCGTAGCGACCGTCGGTCGGCCGGCGCGAGGGCTGAACGTAGGCGACGTTCCAGGGCTCGGGACCGAGCGCGCGCAGGGTCGTGGCGGGATGAAACGTACCGGCGCCGACCTCCATGTCGTAGGGCTGCAGGATGACGCAGCCCCTGCCCGCCCAATAGTCCTGCAGCTTGAGGATCAGGCGCTGAAAACAGGTCTCGGGGTCGGCGGCCCGAGGCCTGCCGGCGCCGGGGTGAGAGCTCGCAGGGGGCATGAAACGGCCGGTCTTTTTCGCACTGCAAAAAAAGCGCGGTGAGATTAGCCCTCGGGTCCAGGTGAATCAAGCGCCGGCGGTCCTGCTGTGGCGATCGACAGCTCGGCCGGCCGTCAGCCGGCCAAGTCGACGACTTTGTCGAGCGCGTCCTCGGTGACGACCCGGTTGCGGCCCTGGTTCTTGGCCTGATAGAGCGCCTGATCGGCGCGCTGAACCAGGGATTCCTGTGGCTCGCCCGGCCGGAACCTGCCCGCCCCGATCGATACCGTCAGCGTGCCGTAGTCCGTGTCGGTGCGCTTGTCGTGCACCTTGCGCGCGGCCAGGGTGCCGCGGATCTGCTCGGCCAGGTTGGCGGCGTTCTGCAGGCTGGTCTGCGGCAGGATGACCGAGAACTCCTCGCCGCCGTAACGCGCCGGGGTGTCCCGGCCCTTGACGTTGTCTCTCAACAGGCGCGCGACCACGCGCAGCACCTCGTCGCCGATCAGGTGGCCGTAGGTGTCGTTGAACTTCTTGAAATGGTCGATGTCGATCATCAGCAGGCAAAGCTCTTCGCCCGTGTCCGTGGCGTCCTTGGCCGCCGCGCGCAGGGTCGCGTCGAAATACTTGCGGTTCGCGATCCCGGTCAGGGCGTCGGTCATGGCCTCGCGTTGGACCTCTTCCAGGTGCCGGCGCAGCTCGTCGATCTGCTGGGTGGACTGGCCCAGGCGGCTCTCCATGGCCTGGCTCTTCTCGACGATCTGCTGGGTTTCGCTGAGGATCCCGCGGACCAGCGCGGCGACCTGTTCGTTGTCGGCGTTCTCGGACAGCTCGCCCGAGAAACCCGCCAGCTTTTCGCCGTAGTCGCTCTGTTCGCGGCCCGCCTCGCCGAGCAACCCGAGCACGTTGTTGACGGCCGTTTGCAGGCGGCCGGTCGTCTCGCGGATCTCGTGGCCTTCGCCTTCGAAGCTGAAGTACTTCTCGTGAATCTCCTGATTGCGCTCGCGGGTGAACTCCGCCTTGTCGTCCAGCATGGAGTCGAGGGCACGCGTCAGTTCGTCGGACTGCCCCGCGTGATAGGCGTACCACACCGTGAAATTGGCGGGCGTCGCTGGAATGCCCTGCGCCGCCATCAGTTTCAGGGCCGATTCGGCGAATGCCGCGGCCTGTTCGATGCTTGCCGTAGTGTCCATCGCGGTCCTCTTGCCCCCGCCTACATCCGGCTGCTGGGCCGCGGCATCGCGGCCAGAATGCCGGCCCGCAAGGGCGCGCTACCAAAGGCTGAAGAATCTGGCAGGCAGAAACTAATCTATAAATATTAGTAAAATGTTATTATAGCGCGCCGTTTCGGAACCCGGCCTAGTAGGGGCAGTCCGGCCGCCCGCAAGCGGACGCCGACCGGGCGGCCACATAGGTCTGGCAAACCGGGCACTGCACCATTTCCTCCGTCGCCGCGTTCGTGCCCTTGGCGCCGCCCGCGCCGCGCCGCGCCGCGCTCCGGCGGTTGCCGGCCTGGGCCTCTGCCTCGAGCTTCCGGGCCTCCTGAAGTCGCGAGACCAGCTTGAAGCCGTACCAGACGGCCCCGACGACGGCCGCCAGCACCAGCAGCTTTTGCAGCGAGAAGCCGAACATGCGGCTTTTTAGGGCCGCCTGCGGTACCGGTCAAGCAAAGGCCCCGCCGCGTCTCGCCGCATGGCATCGCCGGGGCGGGGGCGCGCAAGCCGCGCGTTCGAGGAAATCCCGAGGGTTCTCGGGCAAGCGCTGCCGTCACGGCAACGTCATGTACGGCTGGCAAGATAACCGTTGCCGAGGATCGCGTGATCGGTCCCCGCATCTGAATCGAGGTAATGAGGCTGGACGCCTGGTGAAGATCGTATTTTCCCGCGCCCAAATGTCGGAAGGCTGCAATCCCGCCCCGGCCTGTCGGATCGGTTTGCGCATCCTTAACCCATCTCGACGAAACTTGCCGTACCGCTCGGCAGGCCTTCGATGACCCTGTTGCGGCGACCCCTGCCACCCGCTCCCCATGCTGGAGATCCCATGCCCGGTGACGTCGTCCGTCCCGAGGAAACGCCAGCGATCGGCCAGCCGCTGGCCGGGACCGGCGCTGTCGCGCAGACCGATCGAGACCCCGTCTCCGACCGCTTGGCCGAGGCCTTGATCGAATCCGGCGACGCCGAGGTTGTCGCCACCCTGCTGGCCGGTCGCTCGGCCGAGTGCCCCGAGCGGCTGCTTCTGGCCTGCCTTGACCGGCTGCCCCACGACGAGGCCGTGCACGAGGCCATGATCGCGCGCGAACTGCTGCCGCCAAGCGTCGTGCAACGGCTCGCCATGCTGGCATCCGACCGCCTGCGCGCGCAGCTTGCGGCCTGCCACCCGCTGCCGCCCGCGCCGGAACGCGAGCCGGGCGAGCTCGGTCCGGACCGCCCGCGATGGTGGTCTCAGCACCTTGCCGGGATGTTCAGGTAGGCCGAGGGCCCGGTTTCGAGGGCATCTTGGCCAGGCTTTGGCCGGTTCACAACCTCCAAAGGCCCCGACCGGCCAGGGCCCGGGCGACCCGCGGTCCCCGCGCTATTCCGACGCGGGGTTTCCCGCATGGGATCGAACCTGACCCCCAACCGGGTCGCTGGCGAGACCCGGGTGCCAGCTACACTGACCCTTCCCGCATAGAGAGCACTTAGCGGTTCAGGCCGGTGATTTAAGAGCACGTGCATGCGATAGCGTGGCAATTTGTACAGAACAACTATAGAGCAACCTTTTTCTCAACTCTTGATGGAAAATCCTGAAATAAATCTTACACTTGAGGGTTATCGCTTAATGATATAAGCGGTCGAGTTCTAACAACCACCTTCTAGACCAGCATTTTCGTCCTTATTCCGCATTTGAATTTCTCCAACAGATTCCCACTCACCCTAGGATAGGCAAATTTTCTCTTGCCGATAAATAGTTAATTTCTG
>CAMYMY010000158.1 GCA_947259625.1 uncultured Kiloniellales bacterium
CTCGGCATTCCCTGGGGCGCGCCGGCGACCACCGCGGCGATGAAGACCATGGTCGAGATGGTGCCGTCCGGCGCCAACTGTACCGCTTTCGCGATCTCGGCCATGGAGATGCCGATGGTGGCGCAAGCCGTGCTTCTGGGCGGCCACGTGCGGGTCGGCCTGGAGGACAACCTCTACCTCGAGCGCGGCGTCTTCGCCAGCAACGCCCAGCTGGTCGAGAAGGCGGTCAAGATCATCGAGCTCCTGGGCGCCCGCGCGGTCGGCCCAACCGAGGCGCGCGAGATGCTGGGCCTGCGGCCGCGCGACTAGGAGCGGCGCGCGGGTGAACCGCTCAATTCGCCAGGCTTTCGGTATGGCCGTCCACGGCGAGCGCCTGGCCGGAGATCTTGGCCCCGGCGTTGGAGGCGAGGAACAGCGCCGTGTCGGCGATGTCGCCGGGATCGATGAAGGTGCGCAGAGAGACGTTGCGCAGGTAGCTCTCGCGGACCTCTTCGGGCGCCGCGCCGCGCGCTGCCGCCTCGGCGGCGATCACCCTGTCCATGCGCGGCCCGTCGACGCTGCCGGGGCAGATCGCGTTGGCGCGAATACCGAAGGGGCCGAGCTCGACGGCAAGGCTTTTGGTCAATCCGACGACCGCCCACTTGGCCGCGGTGTAAGGCGCGCGCAGCGGATAGCCCATGAGACCGGCGGTCGAGGAAATGTTGACGATCGATCCGCCGCCGGCGCGTTTGAGCAGAGGTACGGCGCGGCGCAGGCAGTAGAAGGTGCCGTCGAGGCCCACCGCCAGCGTGCGGCGCCAGTCCTCCGGCGCGCAGTCCTCGACCGGGCCTGCCGGACCCGCGATACCGGCGTTGTTGACCAGCACATCGAGGCCGCCCAAGTGCGCCTCCACCTCGTCGAACAGGCACGCGACCTGGGTCGGCTCGGCCACGTCGGCCAGGGTGGCGCCGAGCGCCGGCGCGGACTCCCGGAACTCCGCGAGACGCTCACCGTCCACGTCGCAGACGTGAACCCGGGCGCCCGCGGCCAGGAAGGCCTCGGCGATCGCGCGGCCGATTCCGGTGGCGGCGGCGGTCACGACGATGCGCTTGTTAACCAGGCTTTCGTACATGAGGCGCACCCTCCGAGGATCGAGTCTATCCTCTTCCCTTCATACAGCGCGATGAAGACCGGGGCGAGGCCGGAAATCCTCCCGGACGATGGAGGTCGACGATGAGCGAGGTCGAAGTCGGCAGACGCAGGGGCGGCCGGACGGCGCGCCGCGAACAGCGCGCGGCGCCGGTCCCGGAGGAAAAGCGGGCGGTCCAGCCCGGCATGACCGGCGGGCGCTACCGGCCGCTCAGCGACCGGGAGGTGGAGCGCATCCACGAAACAGCGCTCGGCGTTCTCGAAAACATCGGGCTGTCCGATGCGGTCCCGTCCTGTGTCGAGCTGGTGACCGCCGCCGGCGGCAGGCTGACCGACGAGGGCCGGCTGCTGTTTCCACGCGGTCTGGTCGAGAACACCCTGGCCAAGTGCGCCCGGCGGTTCACCCTGTTCGGTCAGGACCCCGTGCACGATTTCAAGCCTTGGGGCAAGAGGGTGCATTTCGGCACCGCCGGGGCCGCGGTTCACATGGTCGACAGCCTGACCGGGGAGTACCGCGACTCGACCCTGGCCGATCTCTACGACATCGCCCGGCTGGTCGACTCGCTCGAGCACATCCACTTCTTCCAGCGCTCGGTCGTTCCGCGGGACATGGCCGAACCGCGAGATCTCGACCTCAACACCTGCTACGCCTGCGTTGCCGGGACCACCAAGCATGTCGGCACCAGCTTCGTGCTGCCCGAGCACGTGGAGGAATCCCTGCGCATGCTGCACGCGATCGCCGGCGGCGAGGACCAGTGGCGCGCACGGCCCTTTGTCAGCATGTCCTGCTGCTTCGTGGTGCCGCCGCTCAAGTTCGCCGAGGACGCCTGTCTCTGCCTCGAGGCTGCCGTCCGGGGCGGCATGCCGGTGCTGTTGCTGGCGGCTGGACAGGCCGGGGCCACCAGCCCCGCCGCCCTGGCCGGAGCCGTGGTGCAGGAGGTGGCCGAAGTGCTGGCCGGACTGGTCTATGTCAACCTGATCAAGCCGGGCCACCCGGCGATCTTCGCCCCCTGGCCCTTCGTCTCCGACCTGCGCACCGGGGCCATGAGCGGTGGCAGCGGCGAGCAGGCGCTGCTCACGGCCGCCTGCGCCCAGATGGCCCATTTCTATGACCTGCCGGGGGGCCTGCCCGCCGGCATGACGGACTCCAAGGTGCCGGACGCCCAGTCGGGCTACGAAAAGGGCTATACGCTGGCGCTGGCCGGCGCCGCCGGCGCCAACATGGTTTACGAATCCGCCGGCATGCACGCCAGCCTGCTGGGCTGCTGCCTCGAGAGCTACGTCATCGACAACGACATGATCGGCGGCGTGCTGCGCACGGTGCGTGGCATCGAGGTGAACGAGGACAGCCTCTCGATGGCGGCGATCCGCGAGGTATGCGAGGAGGGGCCGGGACATTTCCTCGGCCACAGCCAGACCCTAGACCGGATGCAGGCGGATTACGTCTATCCGCGGGTCGGCGACCGGACCAGTCCGAAGGAATGGATCGAGCAGGGCTCGGCCGATGTCAACCGGCGGGCCCGGGCCACGACTAAGGAGATCCTCGCGCGGCACTATCCGGCCCACATCACCAAGGAGCTGGACGCCGAGATACGGGCGAACTTCGACATCAGGCTGCCGCGTAAGCTCATGGGAGCTGGAAACGGGCGCTGATAAGACGCTGAATCGGTGCAAGAAAACTTATATGAACTAGCAACAAGAGGCGCGGAGGGCGCCGGGCATCCGCAGTGTTGCACGGAGTTCGGCCAGGCCGTAAAGATCCGGCGAGCGATGCCCATGGCGCGATAATCATGGCATGCGAAGGCCGTCCGTGGTAAGCGCGGAATCTATCCCCGATGGCGGTAACTCCCAACCGACAGCTCGAGCCATGATATCCGAGACCCCGATCCCCCCTTATCTGGACCGCGTGCGCTCGGAGTGGATCAACTACGACGGCCACATGAGCGAGGCCTACCACGTTCTGGTGTTCGGCCTCGCCAGCGATGCCTTTTACGACGAGATCGGACTGGATGCGATCACGCGGGAACGGGGCCGGAGCTCCGTCTACACCCTGGAGGCGCACATCTGCTACCTGAACGAGGTGGGCGAGGGGACACCGCTCGAGGTGGCGACCCGGGTGCTCGACTTCGACGCCAAGCGCGCGCACATATTTCACGCCATGCGCCACGGCGAGGAGGGAACGCTGCTCGCCACGGAAGAGCTGATGTTGCTGCACGTCGACATGACGAGCCGCAGTGCGGCGCTCTTTCCGCTGGAGGTCCAGGAGTTGCTGCGGGGGCTCCACGAGATCCAGGCTAACCTGCCGCGGCCCGAGCAGGCCGGGCGGGTGGTCGGGATAACCCGGTAAGTCCAAGCGCGCCCCGGCGATGAAGCTCGACGGCGGCATGCGCGAATTCATCCGCCGCGCGGACGCGGTCTTTCCGCGGGACTACCTGAGCCAGCCGCCGGCGCGCCAGCGCGAGATGTACCGGGAATTGTGCCGGGCCTTCGACCGGCCACGGCCCGCCGGCCTGACAGTGGTCGAGCGCGCCGTTTCGGCCGGGGCGCACGAGGTACCGATCCGCGTCTACCGGCCAGAGGGGCCAGCGCGCCAAGCCTGCCTGCTCTACATGCACGGCGGCGGCTGGGTGCTCGGCGACCTCGACAGCCACGACGGGGTGACCGCCGAGCTGGCGGCGAAGGCGGGCATCACGGTGATCGCCGTCGACTACCGCCTGGCGCCCGAGCATCCCTATCCGGCGGCCTTCGAGGACAGCGCCGCCGTGCTGGAGCGGGTCGCGGCGGCCGCGGAAGATTTCGGAATCGACCGCGCGCGGCTCGGCGTCGGCGGCGATTCGGCGGGCGGCAACCTGGCGGCGGCACTTTGCCTCCGGGCGCGCGCGCGTGGCGGACCCGCGCTGCGGGCGCAGGTCCTGATCTATCCCGGGCTCGGCCTCGGTATGACGGAGGCGGACGAGCCCGAGGCGGGCGACGCGCCGCTGCTTTCGCAGGACGAGATGGACTACTACGCCCGGGCCTACCTGGGACCGTCGGGCAAGACCGACGATCCCTATGCCGCGCCGCTTCTGGCCGGGGACTTTTCCGGGCTGCCGCCGGCCTACGTCCAGGCGGTCGAGTACGATCCGCTGCGCCACGACGCCGTGGCCTATGCGGCGCGGCTTTCGGCGGCCGGCGTCCTCGCCGAGCTCGAGGTCGCGCCGGGCCTGGTACACGGCCATATGAGGGCCCGCTTCATCAGCGCGGCGGCCGGCCGGGCCTTCGACAACCTCTGCGCCGCCACTCGCCGACTGCTGGCCGTTTAATCCCGCTCGACAAAGCGCAAAAGAGCAACGTAACGTAAGCTCGGGCGCCTGGGTTCGCGCGAAGACCGGCCCCGGTCGCACAGAGTGAGGAAGGTGGCCGCATGATCAGTGGGTCAAGCCGCGAAACGCCGGAGCGGATCGGCTTTCTGCTCGTTCCGCAGTTCTCCATGATGGCGTTCTTTTCGGCAGTCGAGCCGCTGCGGATCGCCAATAGGGTCGCCGGGCGCGAGCTGTACAGCTGGCACATATTCACCCTGGACGGCGGGCCGGTCGAGGCGAGCAACGGCATGACCATGGTGGCCGAGGCGCCGATGGGCGCGGTCGAGCACTTCCCCTTTGTCATCGTCTGCGCCAGCTTCGACCCGCAGCGCTACCAGACCAAGGCCCTGCTCAACTGGCTGCGCCGGCTGGGCCGACAGGGCACCGTCCTGGGCGGCCTCGACACCGGCACGCACATCCTGGCCCGGGCCGGGCTGCTGAACGGCCATCGGGCCACCCTGCACTGGGAGAACCTGCCGGCCTTCACCGAGGAGTTTCCGGACATCGAGGCTTCGGCGGAGTTGTTCGAGATCGACGGCAAGCGCGTCACCTGTGCCGGCGGCACGGCGGCCATCGACATGATGCTGCACATGATGTGGGCGCGCTACGGCCAGGACCTTGTTGTAGGAGTCTCCGAGCAGCTGCTGCACGACCGGATCCGCAACCCGGGCGACCACCAGCGCATGGCGCTCGGCGTGCGGCTCGGCGTGCGCCACCCCAAGCTGCTCGCCATCGTCGAGGCCATGCAGCAGGCCGTGGAGGAGCCGCTCGGCCTGGACCGGCTGGCCGAGCTGGGCGGCGTCTCGCGACGCCAGCTCGAGCGGCTGTTCCGCGCCCACCTGGGCGACACCCCGACCGGCTATTACCTGAAGCTGCGCCTGCGCCGGGCGCGCCACCTGCTGGAGCAGACCCATATGAGCGTGCTGCAGGTGGCGACCGCCTGCGGCTTCGCCTCGGCGCCCTACTTCTCGCGCGCCTACCGCGGTCTGTTCGGTCGCCCGCCGCGCGAAGACCGGCGCGTCGTCAGGTCAGGCCGCGAACCGGCGCTCTTCGCCGGCTGACGGCTTCTCCGGCCGCCACCGCATCGGACCTTGGCGCCTGGGGCCTCGCGGACCGGGCCCGGCCGGCCGTTAACCATGATTTTCCGAGGGTGCCGATCTTTTGGGCTCCGATTTTGCCTGAAAATCTGGTATGATAGCTCTTGGCCGACCGGTGGGGGCTGGCGGCCAAAGAGGGCTCGGGTTAACCATGTAGGTTACGGGAATGTCGAGGGTATACTGGCGGAGGTCCGGGAAGGTCACCGGCAAGACTTTGCGCGGCGCGGAGCGGGTCGAGCCCACTCCGACCTATTGGAACACCAAGCAGACCCAGCCCGTGGTCGACAAACGGCGGCCCGGCGCCGGCTTTCGCCATCTGTTGCGGAAGCGGGACGTCCTGCGCTTCATCGAGCTGATTCCCAACTGGGACGAGTTGGCCAAAGACCTCGACGCCATCATCCTGGCCGAGGGCGAGGAGGACCTGGAGGGCTGGTACACCGAGGGCGTGGTCGGCATCTGCGCCTGGGACCGTAAGCTCTGGCGCCGTCACCCCAGGCACTACTACGAGGAGAACAAGGGGGTATTCGATCGCCTGGGTGTGGTCTGCGAGCCGCGCGGCGAGCGGGTGCTCTGCAAGTTCACCGAGAGCCAAGCCAGGGCCTATCAACTCCTCAACATCCTGCTGCACGAGCTGGGCCACCATCACGACCGCATCAACACCAGATCGCGCCTGGAGTGCTCCCGCGGCGAGCCCTACGCCGAAGACTACGCGCTCGAGTACGAGAAGATCATCTGGGACCACTACGTCCAGGCCTTCGGCCCGCCGGATTGAGGGGCTGGTGGAGGTGGAAGGCCGCCGTGTTCCCGGCGCGCGTGCCGCGCCCCAAGAGGCGTTCTGGGCCTGGTTCGCCCAGAACACGGAGTTCTTGAAGCAATACGATACGAACCGCGATCCCGTCCTTGACGAAATCGGGCGCAGACTGCACGAAGTGCACGAGGGCCTGACCTTCGAGATCGGCCAGGCCGCCGACGGCATCTACGATTTCATCATCAGCGCAGCTGGCATCCAGGAGGTGTTTCCGGAGGTCGTCAAGCTGGCCAAGGCGGCGCCGAGGATCGAAGGTTGGCGGATCATATCCTTCCGGCCGAGGGCGGTCGATGGCAGCAAGCAGAAATTGGAATACGGGGGCATGACCCTCTCGTATGCGGATTTCTGGTACCAATCAGAGGATCAGGGTGAAAAACTCGGTCTGATGCTGTTCGTGCGCGGGCTGAGCGAAGAAAACGAGACCACCGTGCGAGTCGCGACCTACCTCATGCTGGACACTGCGCTGGGGGAGTTCGACGTCGAGACGAAGATCGGATCGATTGAGCTGGAGGCCTTGCCCGAGGATCCGGCGACAATGGGGTTGAAGCCCTTCAAGGATCTGGCGGCGGAGGTCGACCGGCGGTTTCCCTCCACCGCGCATTGAGCCGCCGTTAATTGGGGTCAGACTCCACTTAATGTCCTCAACCGCTTGAAACTCATGCCAAAGAGGGAATTGAATGGAGTCTGCCCCCAATTTTGCGCGCCCGCAGCGACGCGAGAACAGCCAAGCAGACGGATGTCAGCGCCGGGCGCCCGAGGGGCAAAAGGCGAGTCCAATCATGGGCTCGCCGGTATGAGCGGTCACGAGGCGGGGATGGACCGCGCGGTGGTCGCCTCTGCCAGCCCCGAGGGGTGCAGCATCGTCAAAGCCCTTGTCGTTTCGAAATCCGGTATCCGGGGAACGCCGGAGCCGGCCAAGGAAAAGCAGGACACCCTCGAGCAGACCATCGCGGTTACGGAGGATGAGTTCGCAGGAGGCCTCGACGTGGATTTTCCGATCCTGCAGGATGTGCGCCCTTGCAATGACGGCCGAACAGGGAGGTTGCCTAATGCGGATCCTGCTGCCCGAGGGCTGGCCTCGACCGAGCGGTTATTCAAACGGCGTTGCCGCCGAAGGCCGACTGGTCTTCGTGGCGGGCCAGGTCGGCTGGGACGCCACGCAGACCATTCGTTCCGACGACTTCGTCGAGCAGGTCCGCCAGGCCCTCGAGAATACCCTCGCGGTGCTGGCCGAGGCCGGTGCCGGCCCGAACCACTTGGTCCGGATGGTTTGGTACATCACCGACACGCACGACTACCTCGGCCGGCTGAAAGAGGTCGGCCAAGTCTACCGGGACGTGGTCGGCAAGCACTACCCGGCCATGACCCTGGTCGAGGTGTCGGCCTTGGTCGAGCCCGGGGCCAAGGTTGAGGTCGAGACGACGGCCGTCGTGTCGAACGATCCGGCGGTGGGGCTGAACTGATGCTGGCGAGCCGTTGAATGC
Organism: uncultured Kiloniellales bacterium; assembly: GCA_947259625.1. Lineage (GTDB taxonomy): Bacteria > Pseudomonadota > Alphaproteobacteria > Kiloniellales > JAKSDN01 > CAMYKD01. The sequence goes on from CAMYMY010000158.1 coordinate 7,859, forward strand.
TCTCATC
>CAMYMY010000159.1 GCA_947259625.1 uncultured Kiloniellales bacterium
AACGGGCGCTTGAGACCCTCGAGGCAGACGCACCCAAACGCCACCGCCGCACCACCGCCTGACCATAACCCGCCCGCACCGACCCGGTCCGGTAGGCCAAGTTGCGCTATTGCGTCAAGGCGAGTGAGTCGATGCGGCGCTTGACGGTTTCGTAGGGGAACGTGCCGGGGTCGAGCTGCACGAGCAGTCGGCCCCAGAGCGCGGCGGCAGCTGCCGGGTTCCGGCCCTGCGCCTCGGCGAGCCCCAGATACCAAAGCGCCCGCATGTTGTTCGCGTCGCGGCCGAGCAGATTGCGCATGGCCCCCACGGATTCGCCGGGCAAAGGATCGATTTGGTCCGGGGCGGCCAGTGTCGCATCGGCGTAGCTCAGGACCAGGTTGATGTTCGCAGGGTCCAAGGCCACCGCGCGCGCCAGGGCGGACTTCGCTTTCTCGGGCTCGTTCAACACAACATAGGAACGGCCCAGGCGGCTCCAACCCTCGACGTCGCCGGGATCGTCCTCCAGGCGTTCGGCGAGCCGGGCCACCATGCTGCGGATCATGTCGGTCTGCTCGTCGCTGGTCATCGATTGCATTGCCGCGAGATCCTCGGCGGACGGCCCGGATGGCTCGGACAGCCCGGACGGTTCGGCTGGTGCGCGCCGGCTGGGGGCAATGGAGGCCAGGTCGATATCGAAATCGGCCGCGGCGCGCTCTATGTTCTCGCGCAGATCCGGCAGCCAGGGCGTTCCCGGATCCACGTCGGCCTCGAGTGCCAGCCAGATCTCTAGTGCCCCCCGGCCGTCGCCCGCCTGGACCCGGGCCAGTCCCAGATAGAACCTGGGACCGGGATTGTCCGGTTGGGCGCGGCTAACCTCCTCCATCACCTTGTGCGCTTCCGGGGTGACGACCCCGCCGGCTGCGGCAATCAGGGTCTCGCCGTACGCGCCTGCCAGATCGGGCCGGTTGCCCGAAAGGTCCACCGCGCGCCGGTAGGCTCCGGCCGCTTCTTGGTACCGTCCGGCCGAAAGGTATGAACGGGCCAGCAGGGTCCAGCCCTCCAGGTTGTCGGGTTCCGTTTCGAGCCGTTCGGCAAGACGATCGATTGCCGCTGCCATGTCGGAGCCCACGTGCTGAGCCGCGGCGGTCGTCTCGTCCTCTCGGGCGGCAAAGGGATAACCCGGCTCGGCGGGGGATCCCAAGGCCAGATACAGGACGACGGCGCCAAGGGGCAGGCCCGCCGCCACGAGCGTCGCGGCGGCCCACCGGGCGCCCTGCCCGGCCAATGGATCGCTCTTCTCTTGGGCCTGCGCCTCTGCGGTACCGGCGGCGGCCAGCATGAGGCGAGAGATTTCCGCCTCCGCGGCCTCGGCTTCCGAAGGCGTCAGTAGACCGCGCTCGAGGTCCCGCTTCACTTCGGCGAGACGGTCGCCGTAAATTGCCGTCTCCAGCGCCGCACGCGATAAGGTGGCCCTCTGTCGTCTCACCAAGGGCAACAGGAGCAACACCAGAACTCCGGCGGTCATCGCCGCCATGATCAACCATAGGGTCATGGCTTGCGATCTTCATCCATGAGTGTCTCGAGCCGCGCCCGTTCCTCTTCAGTGAGGGGCGGCGTCGTCGTTTCGGCGGGGGCCGCCTGGCGGCGCCGGAAGAACACGACGAGACCCAGTCCCGCGATCACGAACAGCAGTGCCGGACCGAACCAGAGGGCATAGGTCCGCGGGCTGACCGGCGGGCGCAGCAGGACGAAGTCGCCGTAACGGTCGACAATATAGCGCAGCGCGTCCTCGTTGCTGTCCCCGGCCGTCAGACGCTCGCGCACCAGGACACGCAGATCGCGGGCGAGGCCGGCGTTGGAATCGTCTATCGACTGGTTCTGGCAGACCAGGCAGCGCAGTTCCTTGCTGATCTCCCGGGCACGCGCCTCGAGCGCCGGATCGTCCAGCATCTCCTCCGGCTCGACCGCAAAGGCCGGACCGAGGCTGAAGGCCAGTAGCAGGGCGGCGAGCAGGGTTCTCATTGCTGCAGATTCCGAACCAGCGGCAGGATGGTTTCCTCGAGCACCTCCGGCGAGAGAGGCCCGACGTGTTTGAAGCGGATCGTGCCCTCGCGGTCGATGACGAAGGTTTCGGGCACGCCGTAAACGCCCCACTCGATCGCCACACGGCCGTCACGATCTACGCCGATGCGCGTATAGGGGTCGCCGAGATCCCGGAGCCAGCGTTTGGCGTCCGCCGCCTTGTCTTTGTAGTTGATGCCGTAGACCGGCACCTCGCCTTCCTCGGCGAGGCGCATGAACAGCGGATGTTCGACCCGGCAGGGCCCACACCAAGAGGCGAAGACATTGACCAGGGAGACCTCGCCGTTCAGATTCGCTGTCGCAAGCCCCGGCTTGTCGTTCGACAGCGGAGGCAGGTCGAAGGACGGCGCGGGTTTGTCGAGCAGGACCGACGGCACGATGCTCGGATCGTGCTTTAGGCCGACCGCGAACAGTACGGCAATGCCGATCAGAAGCGCCACCGGCAGGATGAAGAGCAGGCGTTTGTTCAAGACCGGGCCTCCGGCTCAAGTCCCGGCGGGGGCGGAGCCGGTAGGCAGCGCCTTGACGGCGCGTCGGCGCGTCGGGGCGCCCACCCGGTAGCGGCGGTCGGTCAGCGAGACGACACCGCCGATCACCATGAATATCGCACCGGCCCAGAGCCACGGCACCAGCGGATTGTAGTAGATCCGCACGGACCAGCCTCCGTCCGTCTGACGGTCGCCGAGCGCCGTATAGAGATCGGCGAACGAAGTGGTGTGGATGCCCGATTCCGTGGTCGGCATCCGTTGTACCGGGTAATTCCGCTTCTCCGGATGGAGCCGAACCACCTCGCTGCCTGCGCGGGAAACCAAGAAGGTGCCCTGCTGGCTGGTGTAGTTCGGGCCCTGGACCTCGGACACCCCTTCGAGGGTAAGCTGGTAGCCTGCAACCTCGACGGTGTCGCCGGGGTGCATGATCTGAATAGTCTCGACCTGCCACGCACTGGAGCCGACGATGCCGGCCACGACGATCCCCAGCCCGCCGTGGGCCAGGGTCATGCCATAGGCGGCGCGCGGCAGGTTCCTGGCACGCTGCAAACTGTCGGCCAGGGGAATGCGGAACAGCTTGAGGCGTTCGGCCAATTCGACCAGCGCCCCGACCACGAGCCAAGTGGCGAGCGCCATGCCGAAGACGGCCAGGACCGGACCGCCGAACTTGACGTACCAGACGACCAGCAGCACGGCCAGGGCGACGGCGCCGGCGAACCACAGGCGCTGCAGCACGCCGAGCAGGTCGCCGCGCTTCCAGGCCAGGATCGGGCCCAGCGGCACGGCGGCCAGGAGCGGCACCATGAACGGCCAGAAAGTCGCGTTGAAATAAGGCGCCCCCACGGAGAGCTTGGGCGCCCCGATCGCATCGATGAACAGCGGATAGAGGGTGCCGATGAAGACCGTCGCGGTGACGATCGAGAGCAGGAAGTTGTTGAGCACCAAGCCGCCCTCGCGGCTGATCGGCGCAAAGGTGCCGGTCGCCTTGAGGGCCGGACCGCGCAGGGCATAGAGCGTCAGCGAGCCGCCAATGGCGACCACGAGCAGCGCCAGGATGAACACGCCGCGCGTCGGGTCCGTGGCGAAGGCATGGACCGATGTGAGCACCCCGGAGCGCACCAGGAAGGTTCCGATCAGGCTGAGCGAGAAGGTGATGATGGCGAGCAGGATGGTCCAGCTCTTCAGCGCGTCGCGCTTTTCCACCACGATCGCCGAATGCAACAGGGCGGTGCCCGCGAGCCAGGGCATGAAGGAGGCGTTCTCTACCGGATCCCAAAACCACCAGCCGCCCCAGCCCAGCTCGTAGTAGGCCCACCAGCTGCCCAGCGCGATGCCGAGGGTGAGGTTGCACCAGGCGGCCAGCGTCCAGGGCCGCACCCAGCGGGCCCAGGCGGCATCCACCCGGCCCTCGATCAGCGCCGCGACCGCGAAGGAAAAGGCCATCGAAAAGCCGACGTAGCCCAGGTAGAGGAACGGCGGGTGAAAGGCGAGCCCCGGATCCTGGAGCAGAGGGTTCAGGCCGTTGCCGTCGAGCGGCGGCGGGACGATGCGCTCGAAGGGATTCGATGTCGCCACGATGAAGGCCAGGAAGCCCAGCGCGATCATGGCCTGGACTGCCAGGACGCGGGCCCGCAGGCTGGCCGGCAGGTTACGCCCGAAGGTCGCGACCCCGGCGCCGAAAATCGCCAGGATCAGGATCCACAGGAGCATCGAGCCCTCGTGGTTGCCCCAAACGCCGGAGACCTTGTAGAGCATCGGTTTGGCCGAGTGGGAATTCTGAGCCACCACGGCAACCGAGAAGTCCGAAGTCACGAAGAGATAGGTCAAGGCCAGGAAGGCGGCGAGCACCAGAATGAACTGGAGCTGTGCAGCGGGCTTGGCGAGGGCCATCAGCCCCGCGTTGCCCTGCTTGGCGCCCCAAAGCGGAAGGGTCGCCTGGATCAAGACCACGAATACGGCCATGATCAGGGCGTAATGGCCGATCTCGGCGATCACTGGCTGTCACCCTCGGTCCACTGGCCCGCCCTTTCCAAGGCCTCGGCAGCTTCTGGCGGCATGTAGTTCTCGTCGTGCTTGGCGAGCACCTCCGAGGCCACGAACACGCCGTCCTGTTCCAGTTTCCCCACTGCAACCACTCCTTGGCCCTCGCGAAACAGGTCCGGAAGGATGCCGCTATACTGGACCGGCACGGACTCCGCAAGATCGGTGACCCGGAACGTGACGGTGAGCCCCTCGCCCCGCACCAGACTCTCTTCTTCGACCAGTCCGCCGATCCGCAGCATCCGGCCTTGAGGCACCTCACGCAGGGCCAGATCGGTCGGACTGTAGAAGTAGGTGACGCCCTCGTCGAAGGCGGCCAGCACCAAGCCCGTGGCCAGCCCAAAGAGGGACAGCCCGGCCAGAATTATCACAAGACGCCGTTTTTTCGGTTTCATTCATCCAATCCCTGGCACAGGACAATGGCAGGCGCCCTCATCCCAACTATCGCCGTCCCCGGGCCACCGGCTCGAGGCGACCTCCGACGCCGGCTTTCCCGCCCCGGCTCGTTCCGGCAGCATCGGGAAGGCGGCTGGCAAGTCATGCGTGGATTTGTAGCCGGTCATAGTGTGCATCGCAACGGGCGGTCCAGGGGCTGTGCCCCGCAGACGATCTCGTATCCGTTGCTTTTTTATCGTGATTTTCCCGCTTTCCTTGCATGACTTTTTTCTCTGAACGCGTACTCTATATCTTGTTGGAGACTAGCATGTTCAAGGCGCTAAGAAATTGATTTGAGTCAAATCCCCGCAGGATAGAGGCGTATATCATATGACTATGGATATGGAACTTCTGCAGCGTTACGACGCGCCGGTGCCCAGGTACACCAGCTATCCGACGGCGCCACATTTTCACGCGGGCATCGATGCCGAGGTCTACCGCGACTGGCTGGCCGAGATACCGGCCGGCGAGAGGATGTCGCTCTATCTTCATGTGCCGTTCTGCACGCGAATGTGCTGGTACTGCGGCTGCCATACCAAGGTCGTGCGCCAATACCAGCCGGTCGGCGATTACGCGGCGGTGCTCGACCGCGAGATCGCACTGACCGCTGGTGCGGTTCCAAAGGGCCGCGAGGTGTCGCACGTGCATTGGGGCGGGGGAACCCCCACGATGCTGTCTCCGGAGGACTTCTCGGCGCTGATGTCGGCGCTGCGCGAGCGTTTCGACTTCGCCGAGGACGCCGAGGTGGCGGTCGAGATCGATCCGCGCACCTTGACTCGGGAAAAGGCCGCAGCCCTGGCCGGCGCCGGGGTCACCCGTGCCAGCCTGGGGGTGCAGGACTTCAACGACATCGTCCAGCAGGCGATCAACCGGGTGCAGCCCTTCGAGATGTCCGCCGAAGTGATCGACTGGCTGCGCGTCGCCGGCATAGAGGCGATCAACTTCGACCTGATGTATGGCCTGCCGCACCAGACGGTGGAACTCGTGCTGCACAGCGTGGACCTGGCGGTAAAGCTGGCGCCGGACCGGCTCGCCCTGTTCGGCTACGCCCACGTGCCCTGGATGAAGAAGCACCAGCAGATGATCGACGAATCGACCTTGCCGGGCGCCGCGGAACGGTTGCATCAGGCCGAAGCGGCGGCAGGGCGCCTGGCCGAACACGGCTATCGGCGCATCGGGCTCGACCACTTCGCCCGCGCCGAGGACTCGCTCACCCGGGCCCTGGACGAGGGCCGGCTGAGGCGCAACTTCCAGGGCTACACGGACGACCAGGCCACGGCGCTGCTGGGCTTCGGTGCGTCGGCCATCGGCAGCCTCGCCCAGGGCTATGTCCAGAACGCCGTACCCTTCGGCGCCTATGCCGACGCTATCAAGAGCGGCCGCCTGGCGGTTACGCGCGGCGTGGAGGTCGACGCCGACGACCGTCTGCGCCGGGCCGTGATCGAACGGCTCATGTGCGACCTGTCGGTCGACCTCTCCGCGGTCGGCGCGGACCTTGGGGCGCCACCGGACGGTTTCGCCGGCGAGCTTTCGGCGCTCGCCCCCATGGCGCGCGACGGCCTGGTGGAGCTCGACGGCAGCCGCGTCCGGATCACCGAGACCGGACAGCCGCTGATGCGCACGGTTTGCGCCGTCTTCGACCGGTATCTGGGTACCGGCAAGGGGCGCCATTCCCGGGCCGTGTGAGTCCGGCCGGGGTCCAAGGGACTCAAGGTGGAAAGGTGCCCGCGGACTTCGCTAGGTGACGGCCGCGGCAAAGCACTTGCGCAGACGCAGTTGCTCGCCACGGAACCCGGCGGCGCGGAATACGTCCATCGCCGGATTGTGCGGTTCGCGCAGCCACTTGCGCATCTGCGGATTGAGCAGGCCGAGGGTGATGCAGTTGCACTCCGAGCGTCGCGCCAAGTCTTCGAGGGCCCGGAGCAGCACCACGGCCGCCTTCCTGTTGCCGGTGATGTCGACCACGGCGAAGTTCTCGATCTCGAGAATTCGCCCCTGGCGCAGGTCGGGCCTCACCCAATAGACCGAGAGGCCGTAGATCGCGCCCTGGGTGCTCTGCACCGTGATGATGCTGTGGTCCTCTCCGGCGCCGACATGAGCGATCAGGGCGCCGGCATAGTCCGACCACTGTTCCTGGGTCAACGTCGGATCGAAGAACGAGACCAGAGGATAGGCCTGAGCGATCTGCTCTACGCCGAGCGGCCTGACTAGGTAGCTACCTGCCATTTTGTTGAACCCTGAGCGCGTGATTTCCGAGGGCCAGAATCGCACGGCGGGCGTCCAGAGCACCTTGATCTAGGTCAAAATGCCACTTCTGGAGACAAGAGGACCCGGGCCCGAGACCGCGCGTGCCCTGTCTCCGTTCCGGCGGCCTTCAAATAACGCGGAAAACCTTGAAAAACTGACGCACCCGGGGAGATTCGGACTCGCCACCTCCTGATCCGTAGTCAGGTGCGCCATCCAGTTGAGCTACGGGCGCTTGCCTGATGCCGGAAGCCTTGCTCTCGGTCACGCACCTGCGTCGATCCGGCTGTAGCGCCGGTTCAGCGGCCCTGACCCTTCCGGCTCTCCTTAGCGCGAGAGTGCTCTGCGCCAGGTCCCGTGGCGCCGCCGCTCGTGCTGAGGGCCTGTTTCATGAGCTCGCTGACCTTCTCCCAGGTGCTGCCGAGATGCGCGCGCATCACCGCGGGCAGCCGCTCGCCGTCCCGGCGGATCAAGGCATCTAGGATGCTGTTGTGCTCGTCCATCGCGGTCGGCCAGGTGCGGTTGCGCAGGTTGGACTGAAAGCGCACCCGGTAGAGCCGTGCGTTCAGCCGGTCGTGGGTCTCGATCAGG
>CAMYMY010000160.1 GCA_947259625.1 uncultured Kiloniellales bacterium
GAGTTCCTCGCTGTTGGCCAGCAGGGTCTCCTGGCTCTCGGTCTCGTCGACCAGCCAGTCCTGCCACTCGCCGTCGCCGTCGATCCTGAGCGGCGCGTTCAGCGAGTGATCGGGCGCGGCCAGACGGCGGTTCATCTGCACCACGTCGTCCTCGGGCACGTTGAGTGTCTCGGCGATCTTGGCGACCTGCTCGGGGTGCAGGTCGCCTTCCTCGATCGCGCGCATCTGGCCCTTCAGCTTGCGCAGGTTGAAGAACAGCTTCTTCTGCGCGGCCGTCGTGCCCATCTTGACCAGCGACCAGGAGTGCAGGATGTACTCCTGGATCGAGGCGCGGATCCACCACATGGCATAGGTCGCCAGGCGGAAGCCGCGCTCCGGGTCGAAACGCTTGACCGCCTGCATCATGCCGACGTTGCCCTCGGAGATCAGCTCGGACAGCGGCAGGCCGTAGCCGCGGTAGCCCATGGCGATCTTGGCGACCAGGCGCAGGTGGCTGGTGACCAGCTTGTGCGCGGCCTCGACATCGTCATGCTCGCGCCAGCTCTTGGCCAGCATGTACTCTTGGTCGTACTCCAGCATGGGGAACTTGCGGATCTCCTGAAGGTAACGGGACAGGTTGCCTTCGGAACCCAGGACTGGAACTTTGGGAGCGGCCATCTATGGAACTCTCCGTCTTACGTTGGTGCGATACGGCGCCCAGACACGCAGGGCCGGCTTGCGCCTTTCCGTCGGGTTACAGCAGTCTTTCCGACGCGCGAAACGGGCGGTCGCAAACGGCTGCTGCCGCTTCGGCGCCCTGGCCCCCTCGCTGTTCTGGAATCCGGACTGCTTCACTCCGGTTTCTCCCATCTTATAACTTTTCCAAAGAAGATATCAAGCTCTTTATATCCGGCGGCAAATCGCTCTCGAACCTCAGGTCTTCCGCGGTCGCCGGGTGACGGAACCCCAAGGTCCGGGCGTGCAGCGCCTGGCGCGGCACGGCTTCGACGGCGGCGCGCGCCCGCTCCGGCAGCCGGCCGAGGCGCCGGGCGCCTTGCCGGCCATAGACCCGGTCGCCGATCAGCGGGTGGCCGATGTGACTCAGGTGGACCCGGATCTGGTGCGTCCGGCCGGTCAGCAGCCGGCAGTCGAGCAGGCTGACGGCGCCGTCGGCGAAGCTGCGGCGCAGCCGGTAGCGGGTCTCGGCCGGCCGGCCGCCGCGCGTCAGCACGGCCATCTTCTTGCGGTTCCGCGGGCTGCGGCCGATGTTGCCGGCGATCGTCCCCGCGGCGGGCGCGGGCAGGCCCCAGACCACGGCGCTGTACGCCCGCTCGACGCTACGCCGGGCGAACTGCTCGACCAGGCCCTTGTGGGCGGCGTCGGTCTTGGCGGCCACGATCAGGCCGCTGGTGTCCTTGTCCAGGCGGTGCACGATGCCAGGACGGCGCACCCCGCCGATGCCGGCCAGCGACCGGCCGCAGTGGGCGATCAGCGCGTTGACCAGGGTCCGGTCGGGATTGCCCGGGGCCGGATGGACCACCATGCCGGCGGCTTTGTCGATCACGATGATATGACTGTCCTCGTAGACGACGTCGAGGGCGAGGGCTTGGCCCTCTGGTTCGGCCGCTACAGTCTCGGGGATGACTATGGCGAAAATTTGGCCGGGTTTGACCCTGGTCGAGGGCTCGGTTATCGTCGCGCCGCCCGCGCTGACCATGCCGGCCTCGATCAGGCCCTTGAGGCGCGAGCGCGACAGTCCGTCGAGGCGTTCGGCCAGGAGGCGGTCGAGCCGCTGGCCGGCTTCTGCCGAGCCGACGGTCACCTCGCGGCGATTTGGGTCCGGATTGGATCGCATGTCGCCTTCTGGTCTAAATAGGGGGTGCGGCCCGTGCAAGCCTTGAAGGCGCTGGTCATCGGAATGGGGATCGCGATCCTCGCCATCGTCGCGGTGATCATCGTCACTCTCGTCCAGCGCATGAACGGCGATCCGGTGCAGTCCGCGGGCTTTGGCGATATCTCCGTGGCCGTGCCGGTGGGCTGCGCGCTGGGCCAAGCCGAGGCCGCCGAGGGGCGCCTGATCCTGCGTCTAGAGGGGCCGCCGGAGCGGGGCTGCCAGCAGGCCGTGGTGCTGGATCTCGAAAGCGGCGAAGTGCTCGGCCGGGTCAAGGCCGCGCCGGGACCGTGACCGGTAGCCGGTCTGCGCGAGACAGATAGCAACGGAGTCACCACCAAGACACGAAGTCACGAAGAAGGTATCGAAAATCTTTGTGTCTTCGTGCCTTTGTGGTGAAGATCCAGCCGTCGGAACGGGTCGGGAAGGGAGGACATGACCAACTTCTGCTCGGACAACACGGCGGGCGCCAGCCCGCAGATCCTGGAGGCCTTGGCGCGGGCGGCCGCGGGCAAGGTCATGCCCTACGGCAACGACGACCTGACCCGCCGGGTCGAGGCCCGCCTCCAAGAGGTCTTCGAGACCGACTGCGCGGTCTTTCCGGTGGCGACCGGCACCGCGGCCAACGTACTCGGCCTGTCCGTGATGACACCACCCTACGGCGCGGTCTATTGCCACCGGGACGCGCACGTCAACGTCGACGAATGCGGCGCGCCGGAGTTCTTCACCGGCGGCGCCAAGCTGGTGACGCTGGACGGCGCCCACGGCAAGCTGACGCCCGAGATCCTGGCCGGCGCGATTGGCGGCGTCGGCGACGTGCACCACGTCCAGCCGGCGGCGATCAGCCTGACCCAGGCCAGCGAAGCCGGAACGCTCTACACGCCGAAGGAGGTCGCGGCGGTCGGCGATCTGGCGCGGCAACACGGCCTCGGCCTGCAAATGGACGGCGCCCGCTTCGCCAACGCCCTGGTCGCGCTCGGCTGCCGCCCGGCCGAGATCACCTGGCAGGCCGGCGTCGACGCGCTGGCCTTCGGCGCCACCAAGAACGGCGCGCTGGCCGCGGAGGCGGTCGTGCTGTTCAAGCCGGAGCTGGCCCGGACCTTCGCCTACCGGCGCAAGCGCGGTGGCCACCTGTTCTCCAAGATGCGGTTTCTGTCGGCCCAGCTGGAGGCCTATCTGGCGGACGACCTCTGGCTCGCCAACGCGCGCCACGCCAACGCCCAGGCCGCCCACCTGGCCGAGGGCCTGGCCGGCCTGCCCGGCGCGCGCCTGCTGCACCCGGTCGAGGCCAACGAGATCTTCGTGGTCCTGCCCGCGCCGGTCATCGAGGGCCTCTTCGCCGCGGGCTTCCAGTTCTACCGCTGGGGCCCGGAGGCGGAGAGCAAGGCCGAGAGCGCCGTGCGCCTGGTCACCGCGTTCGATACGGCGTCCGAGGACGTCGAGGCCTTTCTCGCCGCCGCCCGCCGCCTGGCCGGGGCGGCGGTGCCGGAAACCGCCTGAGGCGGCGGGGGCCGGCGACGCGACGAGAGGCCTTGTATCCGCCGCCGTCTTTGGCTACATCAAGGGGCCGCGCGCGGCCACGCGTCCCCTTCGTCTAGTGGCCTAGGACATCGCCCTCTCACGGCGAAAACAGGGGTTCGACTCCCCTAGGGGACGCCAGCTTATCTTGGGCTTCTGCCAGCGCGTGTTCCACTTCGCTAAAGCCGGAGATATCAAGAAGATCGCCGGCGCAACGGGCTGGTGGCTTTGTCCGTCATGGGTCCGCTCCTGTCTTGAGTTCATGGTTGGGGAACCACAATCTCAACACAGGACAGACCCAGCCCGTCAATCCGCAGTCCTCGCCCCTGCCGCAGCAATCTACCGCGAGAGCGGTTTAATCCCTTGACCCGAGGCAGACTTTCGATGGGGCGATACAGATTGCTGCAGACCTCCGACCCGATGTAAGCCAGCGCCCTGAAACCGGCGCGGAACGGAACACTGGCTTCGAACGAACAAGTCTTCGCGGCATGGATTTCGGCACGGTGCGCAGCGCGGTCAGGCATTCGGAGGCGAAGCGGCGATGTCGGTCTGATCGGCTTCTTTGGAGCTTTCGCCGAGATTCGCATTCCGGATGTGCAGGTCGCGCTGCGGGAAGGCGATCTCGATCCCGGCTTCGCGAAACGCCGCATCGACCGCGAAATGCAGGTCGCTGGAAACCGAAATACGCCGGTGCGCATCGGGAATGAAACAGCGTAGCTCGAAGTCGAGTGACGAATCGCCGAATGCCCGAAACAGCACCTGCGGTTGCGGATAGTTCATGACCGTCTCGTTCGCCGCCGCACAGGCAAGCAGCACCTCGCGCACTCTTGCGGTATCCGACCCGTATGCGACGCCCACGGGAACAATTATGCGCGCCGTCTTGTTTTTGTGCGTCCAGTTTTCCACGGGCTGGGTGATCAGTTCCGAGTTGGGAACGATCACGGACGACTGGTCGAAGGTTTCGAGTTCGGTCGACCGCACGGAGATCTTGCGCACTATCCCCTCACGGCCGCTGGTGACGATCCAGTCCCCCGCCTTGATCGGGCGCTCGATAAGCAGCAGCAGCCCCGCGGCGAAATTTTCCACCACCGTCTTAAGGCCGAAACCGACCCCGACGGAAAGCGCGCCAGCAATCAGGGCGAGGTTGGAAAGGTCGATGCCAATGACGACGATAGCCAGCACAATCGAGACGACAATCCCGAGATAGCCGATACCGGATGCGATCGATTCCTGCACGCCGATGTCCATCCGCGTCCGCGAGAGCAGGACCCTGGCGATCCACCGCCGTACCCAGCCGGTGACCGTCAAGCCGACGAGGAAAACGAGGATGGCTACGAGGATGTCGACCAGCGATATGGTGACGTTGCCCAACCGCACACCGGTAAATATCCGCCACAGCCACAGATTCAGCAGATCCCGCGACAGCCCATAGAAAACGAGCAGTTCGTAAGCCGGCAGTCCAAAAATGACGATGTCGTTGAGGAGGCTTAACCACAGCTGGACAAGCCGGGCTGACCCTTCCGGCAGCCGCAGCCACCGCTCGAGGAGGCTGTGGAGTATCTTTGCGAGCAAGGAGTGATACGCTGCCCGCAGGAGTAAGAGCAGACCAATGCTGACAACGGTCACAAGAAGCCGCACCAGGACAAAACTCGCCAGCGCGGAATAGCCGGTGAAATCAAGGACCGGTACCGCGAGCAGGCCAAGCGCGATAGCTCCCCGTACCAAGACCGACGTGACGCGCCCCGCGGTTTTATCACCTTCCTCCCAGAAGCGCCCGGGAAGCAGCAGGAGCAGCAACACGGCGAAGGCGGTATTGGTGATCGTTCTCGTAACCGCGTAAAACTCGGCGGAGGGAGGTTCGCCGAATTCGACAGTCCATTTCAGAAAAAACACAAGGGCGAGGTAAATGGCGATGACCCAAACCCGACGGTGGAGCGTTTCTGCGCCGGCCTCTGTCACCGGCAGGATTCGCCACCGCGGGTCAGCCGGCGCAAGGGCGGCGCGCGCCAGACCGGCAATGACGAAGAAAACCATGCCCGAAAGGCAGAGGTTGATGAAAAGCACCGAAAAAAGCAGGCCGCTCGGGGCGATGGCGGCGATCGCCGCAGCCAGCACGCCGAATCCGACCACGGGTAGGATGACCTCGCCGATGGCCATTTGCGCCGCATGGATCATGCGTTGTGTTTCGTCGGGCGCTTCTACCGTTGCTTCCCGTCTCATCAGCCGGTCCCGCAACCATCGCCGGGCCGGAACGGCAAGCAAGATGGCCAGTATCTCCGCAAGCAAAATGATGACGATCCACGCCGGGCGCCACGTACCTTTCGCGCTGTCCCACCAGTCGCCGGGCGCGGCGAGGATGCGCTTGCCAAGGCTGCTGTACGTCTTACCGGCCTTACGCCAGGTTTCAACCTCCAGTACCTCGGGGGAGCGTTGCCACAGGCGTCGGATTTCACCCGCCTGTCGAAGTTTGATCGCCGTGTAGAGATTTTCGGCCCGAACGAGGGCCAGGCGGGCCTTCTGGATGCGTCCATCGACACGCGCAATACGATCCTGCAGCCCCTTCCGCAGCGCAACGACCTCCGGTGCCTCTGCTGGCGCTTCCGCTGCGGGCGCTGGCCCGAGACTACTGAGTTCTTTGCGCAAGGGCTGGATGATCTTTTCGTCGCGTGCAACGGCGGTTCCTGCGTCACGATGGACCTCATCGATGATGCCCACCAAGAATGACCGGCTGTCGTCCGACAGGATCTCGGAGCGTGCCATCCACTCTTCGACGTATCCCAGTTTCTTGATCCATTCATTCGACTGATCGGCACCCTTCGCCGAGACCGGGGGCGTTTCCGCTTCCGCCGCATGGACATGCCCTGTACCCACAAGGATGGAAACGCATAGAATTATGAACGCAGAAAAGGCGACGAGGTAAATTGTCGGCCTATCAGCAGAAGAAGATCTGTCCGGTTTCATTAACTCGCCTGTTTACCGTGGCCGCGGAGGCCTTGGCCCAACCCGGAGCGGACCTGCCCGCTCGACCACTGCTGCTTTGCCTGGAACCAGCTGATCGACCAGCCCTGGAAAATCATGTCCATCGGGACACGGGATTGGGCCCATGGGTGCTGATCAAGGAGAATTGGTATAACGCTGCACCCGGACCATCTCTCAAACCCGCGGAGAATGCCTTCTTCGACCGCGTAGCGGCCTCGTGCTGTGCAGTGTGCGCACATACACGCTGACCGTTTCTGGCCATCTGATGCCAAACGACTGCCGCAAGCCGGCGAGTGCCCGAACTCTGATGCAACCACTATTGCGATTGAGCGGCGTCCGTGCTGCCCAGGCGCCAGGTGTTGTCGCCGAGCTTCTCGAGGCCCTGGCGCTTGCCTTCGCCGGGCCGCCAGCCGTAGCGCAGCACGGCTATGATGTCGGAACTGACGGCGGGGTCGGTGTAGTAGCCGTGCCGCAAGAAGCCGCCACCCGCGCCTTCGTAGACGATGACATCGAGATTGGCCATGCCGGCCATGAACTGCCGCTGCTGCGGCGTCAGTGCCGTCGGCGTAAGCGTGCCCAGGCGTTGGCGACTGTCGAACAGGCTGCTTGCCGCGGCCAACGCCTTGTCCTCGGCGTTGGAATAGATCGTCACCCGGCCGAATGCCGGCGCCATGGCCTCGCCGACGACGCGCTGCATTTCCACCTCCGCGTCGATGTCGGCGGCGACCAGAATCAGGTTTTCGACCTTGAACGTTTCGAGCGGGTCCCGGCCGGCTGCCCGCGCCGCGATGATCAACTCACGCATAGCGGTCACGGCGATATCGGTGCCGCGGCTGTGGGCAACGATGTGAAGCTTCTCGATCTCCGGCATGCCCGCCAGGAACTTCAGGAACTGCTTCAGGTGGAGCAGCGTGTACTCGCCGGATTCGCGATCGACCGTGTAGAACAGCAGGCCCGACGCGCCAGCGGGCCAGGTGTAGATGATCGGCACGCCCTCGCGGCCCAGGAAATGCCAGAATTCCGCCGTCGACAGCACCGCCTCGTCGAACGTCACGTTGACGCCGTGGACGTACAGGTAGACCTCCTTTTTCGACGTCAGCGCCAGGCGGGCGGCGATCTCCCGGCGCGCCTTTGCCATTGTCTGGTCGAGCCCCGCCGCAACCTCCGGATCGATCTCGATGCGACCGTTTTGCTTGACGCGGTAAAGATAGGGCGTAGCGGGAAAGCGCACGCGCTCATCGACGGACTCGACAACGAGTTCGGCAGAGGCCGCGGACGCCGGCGTGCCGGTCGCATCGACGCCCTGTCCGGTTTCCTTGATCCGCACCGTGGCCAGGCCAAGCGCGCCGGAGGCCGAGCGCTTGTTGCCGTAGGTCAAGCCGCCGCCATCCTCACCGGTTTCCGGCAATCGGTCGGTCGCGTAGAGCACCGGCAGGAGGTTTCCTTGTAGCTCGGGCGCAAGCTGCTCGAACAACGCCGTGTCCGTCTCGGTGTAGAGGCTCGGCGTCGCAATCATGGTCCGCGCGCACCCCGACACGCCCACTGCCAGCGCCAGCAGCACCAAAGGCGGCAAGTGCCTAATAATCCGTGTCCGCTTCACCTCGTCCATCTGCGCCCTCTTTCAAACCATTCGATTTCTGTCTCATCTGCGTTCCCTTCGGTCACTACGATGAGCCAGAAATCCTCCGTTACGAAAACCCCTCAATCTGTCCCGTAGGCGCTGATGTCAGACACTCGCCAGCGTACTTGCCACGCATAGCACGTAACTGCAGCACCCAGCGGATGTTGTTCATTGCAGATGTGCGTAGTCAGCAGCGGTTCGGGTCCCGGCATCTTCCCATGTATCTAGATTGCCAGGCGCGCCCGCAGGCCGAATACCCAGAGCTTATCCTCCTCCGGGTTGAGCGCCGGGTCGATCAGCAGTTGCACGTTCGGTGTTATCGCGATCTCGTCGGCCACCTGCCAGCGGTAGTACACCTCCGCCGCGTATTGGTCATCCAGATCAGCGCCGAACAGGGCATCGTTCGGCTGGCCCCAATTGACGCCGAATCCGAGCTGGCTCCCCGACCCCAGCGTCGCCATGCCGCCCGGCGTATAGCCGCCCCCGATGCTGACCGACCGCTCCAGCAGGCTGCCGCCGTCCTCCGCCCACCCGCCCCGCGCGAACACCAGCCATTTGTCGCCGATGGGCTTGTTGAAGGACAAGACGCCCCCCCAGCCGTCCTCTACCCCCAACGCGTCCCGTTCATCCGCGTGCCACAGGGTCAGGTGAACATTGTCGAGGTAGTAGGCCTCTTGGGACGCGCCGGTCCAGCCGATCTCGAAGTGTTTGAAATACTCGCGATCATTGAAGAACGTATCGAACCCTTCCAGGGGATCGGTGGCATCGGAGTTCTGATCCACGAGGCCGGCCATGGCGTAGACGGAATCCGTCAGCCAGGCGCCGGCGGCGAGACCCAGCGAACCGTCGTTGGTCAGGTCGAGGGCCCCAGCCCCAATACTGAAGGCGTAGTTGAAGAAGTCCGTCCAGGGGCTGACGAGGGGATAGACATCCACATAATCGCTGATGTCGAGATAACCGATGACTAGCTCGTACTCACCGTCCTGGAACTTCTGGTCCCAGTAGAGCGTGTTCAGTCGCCAGCCCTCGTCGTTGTAGGGAATGTTGGAGATCCCTACGTAGCCGAGGCCATCGCTGACGAAGGAGTTCGGCAGCGTGTTGGTGTAGCCATGCGTTTGCTCGACCAGGAACATCAGGCTGCCGGGATGATCGGTGCCTCGCCCAAAGGCCTCCCAGTACCCGCTGAAGCGGAAGATGCCGCCCGCCGCGTACTTGTCGGCGCCGGGCAGGCGGTCGCTGGCCGTTAGGAAGACCGAGTTGTACTCCAACCCGAAGGCCAACCCGTGCTCCTCCTGCAGGTCGTCTTTCCACTCGTACCAGGGCTTCAGGAAATCCAGCTCGAGGGGCGTGTCCGTTGGAACGCGATCGGATTCGAGACGGTTGCCTACGGCATCGGGCCCGCCGAACGCCCGTTGACCCTCCTCGCTCGGCGGCTCGGAGGATTCCGCGGAAACGGATGGAATCGGGCAGAACAGACACAGCATCACGGCGAAACGGCCCCAGAGTCCCCTCCTGCTCGATCGGATTCCCCTCTTACTTTTCATGTCAACCTCGGGTTACGGGCCTTGATCGAAAGCACGTCGCGTTGGGTCTGAAGGAGGATTGCCGCCTCCTGACGGCACCCGGCCGCCGGTGCACCTGCACCTGCACCGGCGGCCGGGGTGGCGCTTGGCACTTTAGGCCTCCTTCACATCCGCCCGTGCAGTGCTGGCCTCCGACTCGAACCATTCCAGCATCAGCTTGTTGACGTCGTCCGGGTGGTCCAGCATGGACCAGTGACCGCCCTGGATGATCTCAACGCGGCACTCGGCGTCCATGCGGCTGGGCGTGTCGATGGCCTGCGTCTTCCACAGGAACATGTCGTCCTCAGGGAAGATCACCATGGTCGGCACCTTGCAGTTCGGCCACACGTTCGGATTCTTGGCCTGTTCCAGATAGCCCACGGGAACATGGTTGGCCCTGTCGTAGTTGAGCCACTCGATGCGGCCGGTTTCCTTGATGGCCGCGATGACGTTTTCCGCCTCGGGGTGCTGACAAAAGAAATTGCGGAAGAACGCAAAATCGTTGGCCATGTAAAGTTCCTCAACCCCGTCCAGACAGTGCATGTACATGTACCAGTTGTCCTTCAGGCACTCGTACATGCGCTCCGGGGTTTCTAGGGCCTGGTTAAAGAAGCATCCCATGTGGCCGACCGACATGGAGATGAACTTGCGGAACAGCTCCGGCCGTTGAAGGACCATGGGCCAGCCGATGGCCGAGCCCCAGTCGTGGCCCATCAGGCAAATGTCCTTCAGGCCGAGGGTATCGATGATCTCGAACATGTGGCCGATGATGCTTTCAACTTGATAATGCTCGACCTCCACCGGCCGGTCGGTCTTGCCGTAGCCGAGCGTGTCCGGCACGATCACGCGGTAGCCGGCCTTCAGCAGCGCCGGCGCCTGATACTTCCAGCAGCTGCCGTCGTCCGGCATGCCGTGAACCAGGAAGGCGACTTTGTCGCCCGTGCCCTGGTCGCTGACATGGTAGTTGTAGCCGCCGATTTTCATCGTCTTGCCTGGTAGACTCATCTTTTCTCACCCTCTCTTGCGATGACCGGCATTTCACCGATCGGTTGACGCTTGATTGACGCGGCCGGTGCGCCTGCGTTGTCTTCTATCTAGGAGTAGCCACGCGGCGGTTCTGGCCATTGCATGCCAATCTGCCGTACGCTCAACTGCGAGGGTTGGCCTGTAGACGCAGCCGCTGCCGATAGGCCCGCGGCGACATGTGCGTCCAACGCCGGAAGGCGCGGCTGAAACTGCTCGGATCGGTGTAGCCGGCGGCCCGCGCGGCGTCCGCGATGGACGCGTCCAGTTCCTGCAGCAGGCGGCAGGCCACCTCCCGCCGAACCCCGTCCACCAGGTCCTCGTACACGAACCCGCGCACGCGCAGCTGGCGCTGCAGAGTACGCACGGAAATGTGGAGCCCGCATGCCGTGTACCCAATGGTCGGGTAGCGCGACGGCAACTGCTCGGCGATCAGACGGCGGCAGGTTTCGATGAGGCCCGGTTGTTTCATGGATTTGACACGGAGCTGCAGATCATCAAATCTACGCGGCAGTTGAGTTAGCTTCCTAAAGCCTGCTCGCAGGCGCTTCTGGCCATGGCGCGCCAATTTGAAAAGCGCAGCATTCTCTTGCTAGAATTGTTCTGCCGATCGGGCGATTGGCATGAGATGGCCAGAACGTCGTGGCGTGAAATGTCAAGAAGACGCTGCCAACGGCAGCAGAATACGGACCACGTTGAGGGGGAAAGGCCATACAACCGATACACACTTATCGCGTCGCCCACCTCTTGCCTTTTCTCGATGTGCTGGAGGAAATCGGTGCACCGGTGGAGCAGGGCCTGCGCCAGTTCAAGCTGCCGACGCAGCTCGATGAGCGGCCGAACGCGGCATTACCGGTTGGGCCGACGCTCGACTTCTTATCGACGATCGCCCGTAAGGAAGGCATAAGCGAACTGGGGTATCGCGCGGTGCAACGCGTTTCACTAGCTGATTTTGATGCTCGCGTTGTCAATGGCGTCTTCCATTCGCCGACCCTGCAGGCGGGTCTGCAGAGTTTCTGCAAATTGGCCCCGGCGATCGAGGACACGTCGCTCGAGTTTCGAATCGCCGCCGGGGACACGGCGTGCCGGATCTCATGCACCGGACACGCGCCGGGCCATTGGCCCGGCCTGCGCCATTCGGAGTGGGGTAACGTTATGGCGCTGGTCGCCGTCGTACGGGCTTTCGCCGGCTCGTCCTGGAGCCCGCCTGAGATCGCTTTCGCATCTCCCGCGCCGCTTTCCCGCTACGCCTCGGAACGGTTTCCGAACACCCGGCTGCTCGTCGGCCAGGAGGCCGCGTGGATCACGGTACCGCGCGGGATGCTGAGCCTGACCGCGCGGTCCGGCAGGCCTCGACCGGCAAAAGCCGATCCGGAATTCGACGCCGAATTGGCAGACGACGCGCCCTGCGGGCTGCGACGCATTCTGGGGACCTACCTGAGCGAAGGCTGTCCGACGATCGACTTCGCCGCCGAGCTTGCCGGCGTTAGCGTGCGCACCTTCCAGCGCAAGCTGGGCGCGCACGGCCTGACCTACTCCGACCTGGTACAGCAGGCGCGCTTCGATGTGGCCGCGAAGCTGCTGCGCACCACTGACGCCAAGATGCTGGAGATCGCTTATGAAGGCGGCTACGACGACCCCTCGCACTTCAGCCGCGCTTTCCGCCGCATGGCCGGCTGCAGCCCGCGCGAATACCGCCGCCAGCGCGCCCGGGATGCCAGCCAGCATCGTCTCGCCGCCTGAGCAACCGCCGGCCACCGTCCAGTCGCCTCCTGTACCTCTCGTCGTGATCCGAGACGAGCTCGGTTAGGTTGCTTGGATCGGGCCAGCTCGCCGGGAGCAACGGAAATTGGCGGCCCGTCAAGCCGTGCTGTGACTAAACGCTTCTATCCTGCAAGCCGATTTCAGCTTATTGGGCCTGATGGTGGCTCCTGATAGGCACCAACGGCACCGCCAGCACCCAGTACTCATTTTCATCCCCGATGGTACGCCAATTCTCCACCATCGCAGCCGCCTATGGGGCGGCTTTCTCGCATCAGCGCTGATCCCGCGCCCGCCGGCCGTTACGAACGATCGTCCATCTGGAAACCCGGGGCGTTGTCGATTGCCGGTCTGGGCGGGCGATGCTGAGCCGATTGCGCAGGCGAGGGGCCCCGCGAGCGCTCTCTGCGCGGTTTGTGCGAAAACTCACAGCCATCCGCGCGGTGGCCGGCTAGACCATGAGGGGGGAGACCGCCGGTTTGTGTCCGTGACACGCCGGCGCGAGGGGATTCGGAATGGACTACGTCGTCAACAGGGTGGATCACTACCGGGTCCGGCACCACGGGACGAGCGCCTACGGACCGCAGGACCTGAAGGCGTGGCTCAGTCTCTACGGCTCCGGGCACGTGACCGGCGTGGTCGGGACGATCGGCTTCTACCGGCCCGAGGCGCTGGAGTCCCGGCAGGACTGGATCGACCCGCTTGGCCGCCCGCAAGGCCATATGCCGATCGAGGAGCTCGCCGCCGTGCTGGACATGCTGCGCAACGAACGGCCGGTCTATCTTCACTGGTCGGAGGCCTGGCGGCAGACTTGGCTGGATACCCGCGCCGAGCCGGTCCGCGAGGCGGCGGTCTCGGACCCCGCCCGTCCGGCCGACCAAACCGTGTTGCCGTTTTCCGCACGCTCCAAGGACCGGTAAGCCGAAAATTCGTGCTGCGCCGGCGGCCCGCGCCCGGTAATGTGGCGCGGGCGGGCCGCTCCGGCGTATGGACGCCGGGCGCCCGTCTGTTCCGATCGACCAGCAAAGAGGCCGGCATGACCTACGTGGTTCCCTTTCCTGAGGCTCCCTCGCTCGACGTCGTCGGCGAGGGCGGGCGCTTTCCCGTGCGCCGCATTTTCTGCGTCGGCCGCAACTACGCGGCCCATGCGCGCGAGATGGGCAAGGACCCGGACCGCGAGCCGCCGTTCTTCTTCATGAAGCCGGCCGAGGCCATCGTGCCGAGCGGCGCCAAGCTCCCCTATCCGCCCTTCACCCAGGATCTCCATCACGAGATCGAGCTGGTCGCGGCGATCGGCCGGGAGGGCGCGGACATCGCCGAAAGCGCGGCGCTCGATTACGTCTACGGCTATGCCGTGGGGATCGACCTGACCTGCCGCGACCTGCAGGCCGAGGCGAAGAAGATGGGCCGCCCCTGGGAGGTCGCCAAGGGCTTCGACCGCTCCGCGCCCTGCGGCGCGATCCAGCCGGCCAGCGCCATCGGCCATCCCGCGTCCGGGTCGATCTGGCTGCGGGTCGGCGACGAGCCGAAGCAGTCCGGCGACCTGTCGGAGCTGATCTGGCCGGTGCCGGCCCTGATCTCGATCCTGTCGCGCACCTTCCGGCTACTGCCGGGCGACCTGATCTTCACGGGGACCCCGGCGGGCGTCGGACCGCTCGCCCGCGGCGACCATGTGACCGGCGGCGTCGAGGGCGTCGGCACGGTCGAGACCGAGATCGTGTAGATCGCTCCCGCCGCCTCACGCGCCGCCGCTCTATATTGCTGCCGCTGACGCATCTGGACCGGGGACTGCCATCGTTAGGGTCGACGGCAAAGCTCGGGAGTGCTACATTGCGTTGTGAGTTTTCTCACATTTTCGCTTTTAACCCGGTGCGAAGATTGCAGCGATCGTCGGTGACGATCCGGATCACACCACACAACGGCAGCGACGCGGGCCCATCGGCCCAGCACAAACAGCACTACGGGAGCTCGACAGCTCCCTGCCCGCTACGGCCGATGGCCTCGTCAGCCAAAGGGAGGGCAAGCGATGACGTTCCACAGATGCAACTGCCATTACATTCCGCCCCATGTGCTCGGGAACATGGCGAAGAAGGGCGAACCGGCGGTCCGCCAGGCCGCCCGGTCCAGCGCTCAGCACGCGAAGTTCAGCCGCGGCCGGCGCAGCGAGCGCGCCGTCAAGATCTCGGAGGTCCTGTCCGGCTTCGTCGCCGGCGCGACGGCACCCGCCCCCGGCACCGGAGCGCGCGAGGTCTATGACTGCGAGCACGAGTGGCGGCTTCGGGTGAGGCTCGCGCGTGGCGAAGGCGATTCCGAGACCGGCGACACGGATGTCGACACGGTCTACGGCTTCGCGGAAACGGTCCGCGGCTACTTCGCCGAGCTCGGCCGGAACTCGATCGACGATGCGGGCATGAACATTGTGCTCAACGTCCATGTCGGTGTGAACTACATGAACGCCTTCTGGGACGGCGACGAGATGGCCTTCGGCGACGGCGACGGCCAGATCTTCACGAGCTTCGCCCAGTCGCTCGACGTGACGGCGCACGAGCTGGCCCATGGCGTCACCCAGTTCACGGCGAACCTCGACTACTATAGCCAGTCGGGCGCGCTGAACGAGCACTTCTCGGACGTCTTCGGCACCGCGATCACCCAAAAAGAGCTGAACCAGACGGTAGACGAGGCCGACTGGCTGATCGGCAACGAGATCATGGGGCCGACGCTCTACGGCGAGGCGCTCAGGTCCATGAAGGCGCCCGGCACGGCCTACGACAACCCACTCCTGGGCAAGGACCCGCAGCCGGCCCACATGAAGGACTACTATAACGGTCCCAACGACAATCGCGGCGTGCACATCAACAGCGGCATCATGAACCGGGCCTTCTATCTTGCCGCCACGGACCAGATCGGCACCCAGGACGCCGCCAAAATCTGGTACCATGCGCTGCAGAACCTGTGGCCGACGGCGGACTTCAACGATGCCGTGGAGATTATCGTCGAGTCGGCACGGACCCTGGTCGGGGACGGCGTCGTGCCCGAAGGTACGACGCAGACCGTACGTCTGGCCTTCAAGGACGTCGGGCTGCCGACCTGACCCGGAGCCCGGCCCCGCCGGTGTCGCGCAGGTCGAACGCCGCCAGGTAGGCCCGGCCTACGGGCGGCACCGTGGGGAAGGGATCAGGCGATGCGGATCGAGTTCGAGTTTTCCGGCGGCTACGGCGGCCTCTTCGCCGCCAAGCCGCTCGGCTATCGTGCCGACACGGAGGGACTGCCCGAAGAGCTGCGCGACAGGCTGCTCAAGCTGATCCGCGAGTCCGGCATCCTAGAGCTGGAACCCGCGCCGCAAGCCGGCGGCCCCGGCCCGCAGCGCGACGTCTTCACCTACAGCCTGAACCTCGGCGAGGGGGCCGAGGCGAAAGCCTTCGCCTTCGACGATGCCAGCGCGCCGCCCGCCGTGCGCCCCCTGCTGAACGCTTTGCGCGAGCTCGCCATGGCGGAGCGGCTGCGCCGGTGAGGCGCCCGCCACGGCGCACCGCGATGGTCCGTGGCGAAGCCGCCGCGACCCCCCGGCCCGCTCATCACCGAGACGCTTTCCGCCGCCTTGCCGCCGAGAGGTTCAGCAACTCGACCAGAACGGAGAAGGCGATCGCGAAATAGAGGTAGCCGCGCGGGATGTGGAAATGCAGCCCGTCGGCCACCAGGGCGATCCCGATCAGCAGCAGGAAGCTGAGCGCCAGCATCTTGGCCGTGGGATGGCGCGAGATGAACCCGCTGACCGCCGCGGCGGCGAAGAACATGACCGCGACGGCGATGATCACCGCGGTGATCATGATCGGAAGATGCCTGGTCATGCCGACCGCCGTGATGATCGAGTCGAGCGAGAAGATCAGGTCGAGCAGCATGATCTGGGCGATCACCAGCCCGAAGCTCCCCGGCGCCCGGCCCTGATCCGCCTCATGATCCTCGCCCTCGACGCTGCGGTGGATCTCCAGCGTTGCCTTGACGAGCAGAAAGAGGCCGCCGGCGAGCAGGATCAGATCGCGCCAGGACAGGGCGAAGTCGAACACCGTGATGGCCGGGGCGGTGAGCCCAATGATCCAGGCGATGGCGGCAAGCAGGGCGAGACGCATCACCAGGGCCGCGCCGAGCCCGATCGCCCGCGCCTTGGCCCGCTGTTCGGCCGGCAACCGCTCGGCCACGAGGGAGATGAAGATGACGTTGTCGATCCCGAGCACGATCTCGAGCGCGGTCAAGGTGAGCAACGCGCCCCAGATCTGAGGATCCGTCAGCCAGTCCAACATGCGAGCCTCCCCGATGCTGTTTGCTTTAGGCCGTTCCACGGCCGGCAGGAATATCTAGCCGTTTCCGTGCTCGCGGACGAGCGTCATGACGGCTAGTCGCAGTCAGCGCGCGGCACTTGCCACAGCTGCGCCGAGTTGCCTGCACGCGGAGGGCGCTCGGCTCGGGCGGCCGGCGTCCTTGACAGGAGTATTCTCTGAAACGATGGTAAATCGCAGGTCGCGCACGCTACCGCCGGACAACGAACAGATCACGGCGCGGCGATCGCTTTCCAAGACCGGTTGATGCAGGCGCGAAGGACCGCAGCCGTGAAGAGGTACATTTCTTTCCCGCGGGTCGAAGGCGCCGGCACCTTCGGCGCCTTAGACCAGGAGCTCCAGACCTACCAGGGAGCGCCGTAAGTGCCGCCTATGGAGGAACCACGATTTGCAGAGGGCCTGGGCGGCATCGAGGCGGACTTCGACGGTTTCCTGGTCGACCAGTGGGGCGTGCTGCACGACGGCGCCACGGCCTATCCGGGCGCGCGCGAGTGCCTCGCGCGGCTGGCTGCGCTCGGCAAGCGGGTCGTCGTGTTGTCCAACTCGGGCCGGCGCGCCGCGCCCAACGCCGCGCTGCTGACCAAGATCGGCTTTTCGCCCGCGGACTATACTGCGATGGTCTCCTCGGGCGAGGTCGTCTGGCAGGCCTTCCGGGACCGGACGGACCCCTATTTCGCCGAGCTCGGCCGGCGCTGCCTGCTGTTCAGCCGCCATGACGACCGCTCGGTCGTGGAGGGGCTAGACCTGGAGCTCGTCGCGACGGCCGGGGAGGCGGATTTCATCCTGGTAAGCGGCTCGGAGGCGCCGGAGAAGACCGTGGCCGATTACGAGCCCTTTCTGGAGGACGGCGTCCGGCGCGGTCTACCCCTGGTCTGCGCCAACGCGGACCTGGTCCGCGTGTCCCCGGAGGGACTCCTGCTCGGTCCCGGGTCGATCGCGCGTCGATACGAAGAGCTGGGCGGCCGGGTCCGGTGGATCGGCAAGC
The DNA here is from genome assembly GCA_947259625.1 of uncultured Kiloniellales bacterium. Taxonomy (GTDB): domain Bacteria; phylum Pseudomonadota; class Alphaproteobacteria; order Kiloniellales; family JAKSDN01; genus CAMYKD01. The sequence goes on from CAMYMY010000160.1 coordinate 17,654, forward strand.
CGAATCCGGAAATCTATGTCGCTGCCTTGGCGGCGCTGGGCGATCTGCCGCCGGGGCGGGTCGCGACCGTCGGCGACTCGCTGGAGCACGACATCGGTGGCGGCCGAAGGGCCGGGCTTGCTACGGTCCTGGTTGCCGGCGGCATCCACCACGAGAGTTTCGCAGGGGTCACCGACCCGGACGGCTGCGCCCGCGCCCTGCGGTCGCTCGGCGCCGCTCCGGAGACTTGGCCCGACTGGGTCGTCCCGAGCTTCCGATGGTGAGACGGCACCCGGCGTTAACCCGGCGGAAAGCGGGTTTGGGCGAGACTGGGTGGGTTGTGGTCGCGGCAGGGTCTGCCCCTGAAAGGTGCGGCCGTCCGGGCGGCGGGCAGGGTCATTTTTCTGCCCGATTTGAGGTGATAGAAAGGACTTGGCGGGTGTCCGCCGACGGGTCTGATGGGAGCTTGTCATGGCTGAGCTGGTTGACTGTGTGGAAGAGCGCGCCGTGCGCGCGAAGGACGATGCCATGGCCGAACAGCGGCGTCGCGCTCGGGGTTTTACGTTGGTCGAGCTGTTGGTGGTTCTGGTGATTCTGGGTTTGATCGCGACCCTGGCGGCGCCGCAGGTGATCAAGTTTCTGGGCGGCGCGCAGCGCGACACGGCGGCGCTTCAGGTGGACAAGCTGTCGGGGATCTTGG
>CAMYMY010000161.1 GCA_947259625.1 uncultured Kiloniellales bacterium
AGGTTCTCGAGCTGGGTCTGGGTCACGACCAAGTCCGGCCGGAGCGCGCGCAGCTCCTCGGCGTCGACCAGAAAGACCGATAGCGTCTGCTCAACCAAGTCACGAATCCGCCGGGCGATCTCCCCGCCGGGAAGCGCCGGGTCGAGCTTGGGCCGGGTCAGTGCCGGCAGGTCTGCCACCTGCGGCGGGTGGTCGCACTCGTGAGAGCGGCCGACCAGGCTATCGCCGAACCCGAGTTCGGCGACGATCTCGGTTGCCGCCGGCAATAGCGAGACGATGCGCGCGGGAGCCTCGGGCGCGCTCATGGCTTGGCCGCCAAGAGGACGAACAGCCGGTGCGGCACGGCGAGCGGGTCCTCGGGAAATCTTTCGGCGAGCAGCGCGGCCAGCGCGGCATCGAAGCGCGCGACCGCTTCGGCGGACAGGCTGCCGCCGACCCCGGCGCTCGCTCGGATCCGGCCGCGCCAGGCCTCGTGTGCATAGGGCACGGTCAGGTCGCAGCTACAGGTCTCGATCTCCGCGAAACCGGCCTCCGCCGCATCGGCCAGCCAGGCGGGATAGAGCCCGTTGCCACCGCCCAGGCGCCAATCGGGATTGTGATGTTCGATCAGGGCTTCGGTTGCCGCCACTACGTTTGTCCCAGACGGGATCCAGTCGAAATGGCAGATTACCAGATGGCCACCGGGTTTCAGCAAGCGCCAGGTTTCAGCCGCCGCGGCCGCCCGCTCGAACCAGTGCCAGCACTGGCCGGCGGCGACCAGGTCGAAGGCCGCATCCGGCAGGCCCGTGGCCTCGGCCCGGCCGGCCAGGAACTCGACGGCGAGTTCCTCCGCCCCGGCCAGACGCCGCGCTTCGGCCAGCAGGGCCTCGGCCGGGTCGAGCGCGACGACCGCTGCGCCGCGCCTGGAGAAACCACGCGCGAGCGTTCCCGTGCCGGTCCCGAGATCCAGCACCCGTCGACCGGCGAAGCCGATTCCGCGCGCCGCCAGTTCGTCGAAAAGCCGCTCCGGGAAACCCGCGCGGAAGCGGGCGTAGTCCGCAGCGGTCCTACCGAAATCAACCTGCATGGCGTTAGCCTTGCCCTCGCGCGCCACAATTAGACGTTTTGCTCGCGAAGATGTAATTTTGCACAACCGCAACCCTATCGTAAACTCGGGTCAAGCAAACGGGGAGGCAACAGGATGAAAAGTGTCTTGCATCTTGCCGCGGCCGCGGTTGTCGCTCTTGGCCTCGCCGCCGGGGGCGCACAGGCGGCCGGCGGCGGCGATGACGATCCGCCCAAGAACAAGGATTTGGTCAGGGCTGCGGCGCTCGTCGACAAGGGTGGCTATGCCGAGGCACTCCCGCTGCTCCAAAAGGCCGTGGCGGCCGAGCCGAAGAACGCGGATGCCTACAACTACCTGGGCTACAGCCACCGTAAGCTGGGCAATACAGAGGCCGCGCTCGGCTTCTACCGCAAGGCGCTCGAGATCAAGCCCACGCATCTCGGTGCCAACGAGTACCTGGGCGAGCTCTACCTCGAGCTGGGCGACCTTAAGAAGGCCGAGGAGCGACTCGCCGTGCTCGACAGCGCCTGTTTCTTCGGCTGCGACGAGTACAGCGATCTCAAGGAGGCGATCAAGGCCTACAAAAAACGGAATGGCGGCTGACGCGCCGGCCCCAAATCATCCGGCCTCTACAGCTGCTGCGGCAGGCGCCGACGCAGGGCCCAGTGCGCGCGCGTCGTCGACCATGTGCACGGCCAAGGCGCCGCTCCGCCCCCTGAGCGCGATCTCGCGGCGCGGGAAGGCGGCCGGGTCGAGGCTGGCGTGCGCGGCGACGGGTGCCGAGAAGACGAGCTGCACGTCCAACTCCTTGGTCAGCGCTTCCAGGCGGCTCGCCGTGTTGACCACGTCACCGATCGCGGTCAGTGCGGTGGCGCGGCCGTAGCCCATCTCACCGACGATCACCGGCCCGGCATGAATGCCGATGCCGATGCGTAGGGGGCGGGCGAGCTCGCTCTCCAGCGCGGCGTTCAGCTCGGCCAAGCGCTCGGCCATGCGCCGGGCGGCTTCGAGCGCGTTTCGGCAACCCTGGCCGACGCCCCGCTCGATACCGAAGAGCGCCATGACACCGTCGCCGATGAATTTGTCGATCCGCCCGCCGGCTTCCTCCACGGCCGTGCCCATCGCCGCGAAGTAGCGGTTCAGCAGGAACACGATATCGTAGGGCAGCTTGTCCTCCGAGAGCGCCGTGAAGCCCCGCAGGTCGGCGAAAAGGACCGCGACCTCGCGCTCGTCTCCCTTCAGATAGCCTGCGCGCTGCCCGGCCTGGGCGGGGCCGGCCGAGGGCGTCAACAAGGGCGTGACCTCGGCGTCGGCGCGGGGCCGGGTCTGGCAGGCGAGCCGCACGTCGGGCGCCGCAGCAACCCGCGCGAGCACTCGTGCCTCGGCCTCGCCCGGCGGTGGCAATACGTCGAGGCCGCGGCCGACGCGTACCCGGCAGGTCGAGCAGCGCCCGCGCCCGCCACAGACCGAGGCGTGCGGGATGCCGGCGCCACGACTGGCCTCGAGGACCGTTGTGCCGGGCAGTAGCGCTATGCGCCGGCCGCCCGGATAGGTCAGGTACGCCGCGCCGCGCCGCCGGGCCCGCCAGTCCCGCAGCACGCGAAGACAGAGCACGAGCCCCAGAAACGCGAAAAAGCCGGCCAGAAAGCCGTTCTCGAGACGGTTGATCAGCAGGAGCGCCTCGGCGTCGGCGAAGTTGAGCCGGGCGACCGCCGCCTCCAGCCAGGCCGGATCCTCGGCGAGGCGCAGTACGTCGCGCCCGGCCACGAAGGCGCCGAGCAACGCGAGCACGGGGACCAGCAGCGCGGCGGCAAAGGCTATGAGCCGGATCCGCGGGTACCAGGGCCTGAAACGCAGCCAGTAGTGCAGGCCGATACATCCGTGGGTCCAGGCGAAGGTCATCACGGCAAGCTGGCGGAACGGCACAAGTGGCTTGAACTTGCCGAAGATCAGCAGGATGTAAGTGTAGCTGTCCTGGGTCCCGAGCACCTCCGCCGCGAAGCGCGTGCCCAGCAGGTGCAGGATCACGAGCGGCGGGATCGCGAGACCGGTCAGGAGCTGCGTCGCCTCCAAGGCCGGCATGGCCAAACGCCGGCGCCGGTAGAGTGCCCAAAAGGCCAGGGCGAGGTGAAGCAGCAGCGCGCCGTAAAGCATCAGCGTAACCAGCGGTGCGCGCCAGAACGCGAGGAACCAGAGTCGCCCAGCCTCGAGGACCTCGAGGGAAATCAGTCCGAGCGCGTGATTCAGGAAGTGCGTCAGCACGAAAACGAACAGCACGAGGCCGCTCACGAGGCGCAGACGGCGGACCATGGCATCCTCCCGGGCAGGGACTTGCCCGCCGCGATGATAGGCTCGGCCTGCCGGCTTGCAAGCCGCGACGTGCCGCCGCCTCGCAAATCCCCGGCCGAGTGCGACGTAGAGAACGGGAAGGCTGTCTGCACGCAGGCTGAAGGGCGTCTGAATCTCTCGGGAATTCCACACGGCTTTGGACTTCCATGCAATGCGCCCATTTTGGAGCCGAGGCCGCTGCCACACCGGGGCAAAGAGAACCATGACCGGGCGGGCCGTTACGCCCGCGGACGGCCAAGAGAGGATGATGGAATGCCGGTGCCTTTGAGATGCGTCATTGAGGTCCCGCCATGCTTGTGGCTAACCTTGAGGTTCGCTGTCCGGTGAATTGAACGATGTCGGCCGTAGCGTCGCGCACCGAGCGGCTGACCGCCGCAAGAGATCGAATTTTCGACGCCGTGATCATCGGCGGCGGGGTGAATGGGGCGTGCCTCTATGACCGCCTGTGCCGGGAGGGTTATCGCGTCGCGCTTCTCGATCGCGGTGACTTTGCCTGCGGCACCAGCCAGGCATCGGCGATGATGGTGTGGGGCGGGCTTCTGTATTTGCGATGCTTCGACCTGGGCTCGGTGTACCGGTTCTCCCGCGCCCGGGACAGCATGATCCGCGAGATGGGCGACCTGATCTCGCCCCGCGTCTTCCGGTACTGTACGGCGCCCGGCGCGGTCCTGGGCAAGTACGTCGTCCTCGGCGGGCTCTACGCATACTGGCTGATCGGCCACTTCAACCGCCGTCATCCGGCCCTCGAGGCGCATTATCCCGAAGAGCGCCTGCTCGCGCAAAGCGCCGGGTCGTTGACCTATGAGGAAGCCGTTCTCAAGATGTCCGACAGTCGTTTCGTGCTCCACTGGATCGCGCCCCACACGCTGCCGCGCGCCGTCGCCCTTAATTACTGTGCGGTCGACGGCGGCGACTTCGCCCAGTCGGAGGGGGTCTGGCGGCTGCGAGCCCAAGACCGCCTCGGGACATCGCAGATCGAAATCTGCAGCCGGTTGGTCGTCAACTGTGCGGGCGTTTGGACCGATCAGGTCAACGCCGCCTTCGCCATCCAATCACCCTACAAGCACGCCTTAAGCAAGGGCGTCTATATCAGCTTTCCGCGGCCGAGCGATCACGAGATACCGCTGATCTTCGAGTCGGGCGCGCACGGCGACGTGATGACCAGCGTACCGTGGGGGCCCGTCGCCATGTGGGGGCCGACCGAGACCGCGATCGACGATGCCGATCAGGGCTTTGTGTTCCTGCTCGACCAACGCAACCGCTGCCTCAAGGCCGAAAGCCGTAAGGAGGATATCCTGGCCCTGCGTTGCGGCGTACGTCCGCTGGCCGTCAAAACGGACTACGATAAGGACGTCTATCCGCTCGAGCTTTCACGGCGGTTTCGCATCGCGACGGACCCGTGGCGACCGTGGATTTCGACCTATGGCGGGAAGCTCACCGGTTGCACCATGCTCGCCGCGAAGGTCGCCGTGGCGGCACGCCCGTTCCTGCCATCCCCGCCGACTGTCGTGCCGCGACCGCGGCTGCCGGGAGCCGTGCCTCGAACCCGCTTCCCAGGCTTGGAAAAGCCCGTGCCGGATCCCGCGTGGTGCAAAGCGCGGGAGTTCTGTTGTACGCTCGAAGATTACCTGCGCCGGCGGACCAACATCGCCCAATGGCTGCCACGCGGCGGGCTGGGACGGCATGACGAGAACCTGCCCCATCTACGCGCGGTGTGCCTGGCGCTTGCGGACGGCGACGGCAAGGCGGCGGAAGCAGACTTGGCCCGCTACCGAGCCCAGGTTGCAGAACGGTTCGACGCCGTCCTGGATGCGGCGTGAGCCGCGGGAGGCCCCAACGGTAAGAAAGCAACAGGTGCGACATGGCTATTCAAAACAGCGATCGCCCGGCCCTTCTCGGCGGTCCCGCGGCGGTGACTCTGGATCAGCGGGAGGCCAACCGCTGGCCCCTGCTCACTGCGGAGGACGAGCAGGCGGCGCTTGCGGTCATGCGCGACGGCAACATCTCGACCCATCCGGTCATCCGCGAGCTCGAGCGCGACTACGCCGCCTTCACCGGCGAGCCCTACGCCCTTGCCCACAGCAACGGCACAGCGGCCTTGATCGCCGCTTTCTTCGCACTGGACCTGCAGCCGGGAGAGGAGGTCATCGTTCCCTCGGCGACGTTCTGGGCGTCGGTCCTGCCGATGCTCTGGTTCGGCTTGGTTCCGGTGTTTTGCGAAAGCGAGCCCGAGCGCATGGGGCTCGATCCGCAGGACATCGAACAAAAGATCACCGAGCGCACCCGCGCCATCGTCGTCGTCCACCTATGGGGCCTGCCCAGCAAGATGACGGAGATCCTGGCGATCGCGCACAAGCACAAGCTCAGGATCATCGAGGACGCCTCCCATGCCCACGGCGCTACCTGGCGCGGCAAACCCTGCGGCGCGCTCGGCGACATCGGGGTCTTCAGCCTGCAGGGCGACAAGCTGGCGCCGGCCGGCGAAGGCGGTGTCTTCCTGTGCCACGACTACGAATACTACGAGCGGGCCATCCTACTCGGCGACATCACGCGTATTCTCGCGCTCGAAACCCCGGCACGCCGCTTTGCCGCAACCAGCTTCGGCATCAAGACGCGGATGGCCCCGATTTCGGCTGCGATCGCCCGCAGCCAGCTCAAACAGTTGCCCAAACGCAACCGCAGGCGGAACGAGAACATCGTCCATCTCTCGCAACGTCTCGAGGCGCTCAACTTCCACACCTTCCTGCCGCCGGTTCATATCGAGCGGGTGTATTTCGAGTTCATCATCCGCCACGAACCCGAGGGCATACCGCTGCCGATGCCGGTCCTGATCCGGGCGCTGCAGGCCGAAGGCTGCCTTGTCGCGGCGCCTCGTTACCCCCTGCTCCACCAGCAGCCCTTCTTCACCGAGGGTCACGTCCTGCAATCCCTGCGCCTGCCACCCGGCCTGCAGCCCCCCGCCTACCAGCCGGACGCCCTGCCCCGGACCGAGGCGGCCAACGGCATGCTGATCCGCCTGCCCGCCTTCCCCAATGCCGAGATGTCGCTCCTGGACGAATACGCGGCTGCCTTCGAGAAGGTGCTGAAGCATGCGCAGGAGATCCTCGCGAGTCCACAGGCGGCGGAGGCCGCCGAGGCCGGGATGACCGGCTAACGCGGCGTACCGCCAGCCGGAGCCCGGCGGGGATGAATTCGAAAGGACCTGTCAGCGAAGGGCGCGCCGCCGCCCGCCAGGTGGGCTACGAGGCGCTCAATATCGGGATCCACCTGGCGCACCAGAGCCTTATCGCCTTCACCCTTTTCGGTTGGGCGTTCTGCGAGACGCGGCTTCTACATCTTGGAGTGATGGTGCTGATCGGCGTCTCCTGGCTCGGTTTCGGAATCTTCCATGGCCTCGGATACTGCCTGCTCACCGACATGCAGTGGAGGCTGAAAGAGCGCATGGGCGAAGAGAGGCCCGCTGTCGGATATATGAAATTCCTCGCCGACCGCCTGAGCGGACGGGATCTCGACGCCAAGCTCATCGACGCCGTCACCTACATCACCTGCGCTCTCTGCTCCGCCGCCTCGCTCCTGCTAACCCTGACGGTAGGTGCCTGCTAGGTGTCGCCGTCGCGGGGCGCGGACTCGCTGGACCCGAGCGCGCGAGCCTATAGAATGCCGCGCTTGGCGAGCGAGGACCGAGCTATGACGACAGCGCACCGGCGACCCGAGAGCGCCGCCGCAGGGGCCGCTTCTGGCCGCGGCGCGCCCCGGCCTTCGACACCACGATTCCTTCGCCCTGCATCTCGGTCTGCCTGATTGACGACGCGACGGGGTTGCTGCGTCGGCTGCCACCGCTCGATGGACGAGATCCGCGATTGGCCGATCCTGAGTACCGAGGAAAAAGCCGCCATGCTCGAGCTCGCCGCGCCCAAGGCGGAGCGGGCAGGCAGTCTGCCGGACCTCGGGGGTCTCGAACGAAATCAACAAAGCGTTTAACCATTGTTAACCCTGAAGGGGTCCTGACCAGTTTCTCTTTGTATCCTCACGCACCTTCGCTGATCAGGGGAAGCAAACGTACCATGCGCTGTCCGGTCAACGGCTTAACCTCCTCGCAACCGTCACGTCATAAACTGGTGGTCTGATCGGAGAGAGGGGCATGACGGAAAACGACCACACGGGCGGATCAGAGGATCCCCTGGAAAAATACCGCCAGGCCTTGAACAGGCGGCAATCGCCGGAGACGGCCACCCAGGCCGGGCCGGAGGACACCCTGGCAATCGGGGACGCGCAGCCTGAGACCTCGGGCGGTGCCCAAGGCGTGGCCGGGCCCGGCGAGGACCTTCCGAGCGAACTCGAAGACACCCTCAATCGCTACCAGAAGGCACTGGGCAAGCTCAAGGACCGGCAGGCCGAGGTCGTGGACCCCCTGGCGGCACCGCAAGAAGCCCAAGATGAGCCGCCACAGGCTCGTGACAGCACTGAGGGCCGGAGCGGCGATGCGCTCGCCAGGTACCGACAAGCGGTCAGCCGGCAGCAGAGCATCGGGCAGGAGCCGAGTCGGGCCTCGGCCAAACCCGCCGCCGACCGGGTCGTGCCCCGAGAGACGTTGGACCAATTCCGCAAGGCCCGGAACGAGGGGCCGGAGGCCCCACCCGAGGCCCAAGCCGCGCCGAGGCCGCGCGGCAGCGGCCAGCGGGCGCTCGGCGCCCCGCTGGACTGGCGCATCAGGGCCGTCGTCTTCGGCGTGCTGTTGCTTGCCGGCCCGCCGGTTCAGTGGCTGGTCCATACGCGCCTGGGCGAACCCTTCGCCCCACTGGACCTGGTCGCGGGCCTCTCGGCCGTCCTGCCGGCGGCGCTGATCCTCTTCGGTGCGCGCCCCGGGTCCTTCAGGGGACGGTTCGTCACGGTGATCGGCAGCGTGGCTGTTGCGCTCATCGGTAGTGCCGGCTTCGCCTACGGCCTCTCGCTCCTGCAGAACGAGCTGCCCGAAGGCGCGAGCCTCGCCCTCGGACTGCTGCTCAGCCTGGGCGTGTTCACTGTCGTCTGGGGGCCGCTCTTCCTTATCCTGGCTCCGATCCTCGCGCGCATGAACCTCCCCGCTCAAAGCCGGACCTGAAGGCTGGCCCGCGACGGGCGCACGCCAGGTTTATGCGCCCGAAACGGGCGCGCGCAGCCGTCGCCCCTTGTCGAAGCTTGACATGCGCGAGACGCAAGGCCATCTATAGGCGGACATTCCTCGTGATCGCGCGATGTGCTTCCCGGCTAACGGAAGCGCCTCATCCCGAGACCATTCCCAGAAAATCTCCGTTTGCTCCAGGTGCGCGTGGAAAGCGGTAACGCGCAGTACGCGTCTGCGGGCCCTATGGGGCGCGCGTCGCCTGGCGCAGAAGGACATTTATCTAGTGACGAACGTCTCTTTTTCCGAACTCGGCGTGGCCGACCCGCTTCGGCGCGCCCTGCGGGCCGAGAACTACATCAGCCCCACGCCGATCCAGGTGCGGGCGATCCCCCTGCTCCTCGCTGGCAAGGATCTGCTCGGCATCGCCCAGACGGGGACCGGCAAGACCGCGGCCTTCGCGCTGCCGATTCTTCAGCGCCTATCCGAAACGCGTGCACCCGCCGGCCCGCGCGCGACACGGGCACTGATCCTCGCCCCGACGCGCGAACTCGCGATCCAGATCGGGGACAGCTTCAAGATCTATGGGCGACACCTCTCGCTTCGCCACGCCGTCGTCTTCGGCGGTGTCGGGCAGCAACCGCAGGTCAAAGCCTTGGCCCGCGGGGTCGATACCCTGGTCGCGACTCCGGGGCGCCTGCTCGACCTCATCGGTCAGGGCCATATCCGGCTCGATAAGGTGTCCTTTCTCGTTCTGGACGAAGCCGACCGCATGCTGGACATGGGTTTCATTCGGGACGTGCGGAAGATCATCAAGGCGCTGCCTAGACAACGGCAGTCGCTGCTCTTTTCGGCAACGATGCCCGCCGACGTCGAGCGCCTGGCCGGCGAGATCCTCCGCGACCCGGGCCGCGTCGAGATCTCGCCGAAGGCGATCACCGTCGATCGAGTCGACCAGCGCGTGTTTTTCGTCGAGAGCGCGGATAAGCGCGCCCTCTTGGCCAAATTGCTGGGTGATCCCGGTTTGGCTCGGGTCATCGTCTTCACGCGCACGAAGCACGGCGCCAACCGCGTCGCCCAACAGCTCGACAGGGCAGGCACCGCTGCCGAGGCGCTCCACGGCAACAAGTCACAGAGCGCCCGCCAGCGCGCGCTCGAAAGGTTTCGGACCGGCCAGGCCCGGGTCCTCGTCGCGACCGATATCGCGGCACGCGGGATCGACGTGGACGGGGTCACGCATGTCATTAACTACGAGCTGCCGAACGAGCCGGAGAGCTACGTCCACCGCGTCGGCCGGACCGCGCGCGCGGGCGCCGAGGGCAGTGCGCTGTCCTTCTGCGATCCGGCCGAGCAAGCCTACCTTCGCGCCATCGAGAGATTGACGAAACGCCCGCTGGCGGTTGCCGGCGGTCAACCGAGCCACAGGCGCGACGCGCCCCATTCCCGGGCCCCGTCGCCTGCTTCCGCCACCCGATCGGCCCCCTCAAAGCGTCGCCGGCGATTCCGGGGAGTGCCCAAGCGCCGGGCGGCGTGACGGGTCAAACAGGCGTTCGCGCACACAGTCGAGATGAGCTAGGCCGAAAATCGGACTGTAATCCGCCCCCTGGAATCGCTGGACGGCGGCACGTGAGCCACTAGAATGCCGCGCATGCCCGACCGAGGAGCGCGCTTGAGCGAGACTACACCCCCCGCCCCAGAGGCCCGTCGGGAGAGACGCCGCCGCCGACCACGGCGCGCGCCGGCCTTCGACACCACGATTCCCTCGCCCTGCATCTCGGTCTGCCAGATCGACGACGCGACGGGGTGTTGCATCGGCTGCCACCGCTCGATGGACGAGATCCGCGATTGGCCGATCCTGAGTGCCGAGGAAAAGATCGCCGTGCTCGCCCGGCTCGCCGCGCGCAAGGTGGCACAGGCCGGCGGTCCGCCGGAGCACGACGGACAAGTCCATGACGATTGACGGCGCGCCCCCGGCCCCCGGCCGCGCCGACTCGTTGCCGCCGGCGGGTTTCCTGCTGCTGGCCGGCGTCACCCTGTTCTGGGGCGCCAACTGGCCGATGATGAAGATCGCGTTGGGCGAGATCCCGGTCTGGAGCTTCCGCAGCGTCTGCCTGCTCGGCGGCGGTATCGGGCTGCTGGCCCTGTCCGGCTTGAGCGGCCGCTCACTCGGCATACCGCGGCGCGAGATCGGGCCGCTCATGCTCTGCGCGGTCTTCAACGTGGTCGGCTGGCACCTGTTTTCGGGCTATGGCGTCAGCCTGATCCCGGCCGGGCGGGCGGTGATCATCGCGTTCACCATGCCGCTCTGGGCTACCCTGCTGAGCAGCTTGATACTGGGCGAGCGCCTGACCGCGGCCAAGCTGACCGGTCTGGCCCTGGGGCTCGCCGGCCTCGCCGTCCTGATCGGACCGGACCTGAGAGTGATCGGCTCGGCACCTCTGGGCGCCCTTTGTATGCTTGGCGCTGCGGCGAGTTGGGCGACCGGGACGGTGCTGCTCAAGCGATTTACCTGGTCGGTCGGCAGCGCCCGGTTGGCCGGCTGGCAGCTTCTGTTCGGGGCGATTCCGGTCGTGACCGGGGCATTGCTGATCGGGGACCTGCCGGCTCCGGCGAGCCTGAGCACCGAGGCGCTGCTTGCGACCGCCTATGTCATCGCACTGCCGATGGTGTTCTGCCACTGGGCCTTCTTCCAGATCGTTCGTCTGTTCCCGGCGGCCCTGGCGGCGATCGGCACGTTGGCGATACCCGTGGTCGGCGTGTTCGCCAGCACGCTCGTACTGGGCGAAGCGGTCGGCGTCCGCGAGCTGGCCGCTCTGACCCTGGTCTGCGGGGCGCTTGCCGTGGTCCTGGGGCTGCCGGCGGTCCGCCGCGTCTAGGCGCGCCGGGCGCCTACCACTCGACGCGTTCGATTCCCCGGAAGGCGACTTTGACGGCGGTGCCGTCGAGCGCGATGCTGCCAACCGAATTCCCGGAGAGCAGGATGTGGTCGCCGCTGTTAGCGACGACCACGCCCTCGATCAGATCGAGGCTCCAGCCGCCGGTGCCCGGTCCGCCGGTAACGCCGTCGAGCCGAAGGGTGTCGTGCCGGCGGTCGCCGGGTTCCTCCTGCACCTCACCACCGCTCCCTGTGCGGGCCGGCTCGCCGGCTTCACCTGGGCGGTCGCCCCACACCTCGGCCCCTCCGAGTGCGGAATCGGGGGCGTCGCTGCCTTGGACCGGGATATCCGGGACATCGGCGGCTTGCGGGCCGATCTCCGGCAGGCCGGCGTCGTGGCCGATGCGCTGGCCGGCGTCCGCAGGCAGGACCTTGATGGTGCAAGTCTTCCGACAACTCACACCGCTGCCGTCGATGACCTGGATCAGAATGTCGTGGCTGGCCTCGGCCCCGTGATCCAGCCGCGCCCCGTCCGCGATCGTGATCTTGCCGGTCCGCGGATTGATGTCGAAGCGCCCGCCGGCATCTCTCTGGAGATCGTAAATGAAGCCGCCGGTCTTCACCGCGCCGGCAACGACGACTTGGCCTACCAAGGTCCCGGGCTCACATTTCTCCGGCACGGCGTCGTTCGACAAGGTGAAGTCGGTCAGTTCGGCCGGGCCCACCGCCGTGTCCTCCGCCGGGGCCGTGGCATCACCGTCCGGGACATGCGCATTCGTGGCAGCCGGACGGGGACTGCTTCCAGGATCGGCAGGCGCGGGGGCCGGGCCGTCCGGTATCCCGCCGGACCCGAGCCGCTCTTGAATCTCCGTTCCGGCGGAGGGTGGCGGCGGCTCGTTCCGACCCGGGGCCGGACGGGGGCTGCTTCCAGGATCGGCAGGCGCGGGGGCCGGGCCGTCCGGTATCCCGCCGGACCCGAGCCGCTCTTGAAT
>CAMYMY010000162.1 GCA_947259625.1 uncultured Kiloniellales bacterium
GACGCCCGACCAGACCGCGACGACGCCGACGCCGAGCAATTGGACGAGAACTTGACCGCCCATCGTGCTTCCCTCCGCCAAGCCCATGCCGCCCAGGCCTGCTACGGCGAATACCGCGGTTAGGATGGCGCCGAGCGCCCCCCCGACCCCGTGCACGGCGAAGACATCGAGGGAATCGTCGATCTTGACCACCCGCTTGATGTACATCGTGGCCGCGAAACACAAGAGCCCGCCTACGAGGCCGATGACGAGTGCTCCCACGGGCCCGACGAACCCCGAGGCCGGGGTGATCGAGGCCAGGCCCGCGACCATGCCGGTGACCGTCCCGATCAGGCTCGGCTTGCCGTACTTGACCCACTCGGTCACCGCCCAGGACAACGCCCCGACCGCGGCGGAGATGTGCGTCACTGTCATGGCCATGCCCGCCGAGCCGTCGGCGGCCAGCGCGCTGCCCGCGTTGAAGCCGAACCAGCCGACCCAGAGCATGGCGGCGCCGGTCATGGTCATGCCTGGCGAGTGAGGCGGCGTGATCTCCCTGGGAAAGCCTCGGCGGCCGCCGAGTACCACGGCCAGGACCAGCGCCGAGACGCCGGCGGTGACGTGAACCACAATGCCGCCGGCGAAGTCCATGACGCCCAGGTCCGCGAGCCAGCCGCCACCCCACACCCAGTGGGCGGCCGGCGCATAGACCAGGATCAGCCAGATGGCGCTGAACAGGATCACCACCGGGAAGTTGATGCGCTCGGGATAGGCGCCGGCGATCAGCGCCGGCGTGATGATCGCGAAGGTCATCTGGAACATGAAGAAAGTCGTTTCCGGGATCGTGCCCGAGAGCGAGTCCGCGCCGACGCCGGCCAGAAAAGCCTTGTCCAGTCCGCCGATCACCGGATTGAGGGCGCCGCCGTCGCCGAAGGCGAGGCTGTAGACGCCGAACAGCCACAGCAGCGAGGCCACGCAGCAAATCGTGAAGCAGTGCATCAACACCGAGAGCACCGCCTGGGCCCGGACCAGGCCGCCGTAAAACAGCGCCAGGCCCGGCAAGGTCATGAACAGGACCAGCGCGGTTGCGGTCAGTATCCACGCCGTGTCGCCGCCGCTCAGGCCGCCCCCCTCGTCGGCCAAGCCCGCCGACGACCAGAAAACGAGGCCCAATGCCATGGCCGCTCCGGCCACCGTGTTCCGTCCGATCCGTGTCATCGTGATTCCCCCTTCTCAATGCCAGCGCTCCAGGCCCGTTCGCCGGGCCGCGCGACCTTGTAGCAGAGACCTGCCGTGCGGTCACCACGGCGCGCCTTGAGCGCCGGACAACGCCGGCCGCGGCAGCGCGGGACGGCCGGTCCTAAACCCGTTCCACGGCGAGCTGGGCCGCCGCCAGGTCCTCGAGCGCGGTGCCGACCGACTTGAACAGGGTGATCTGGTCGTAGAAACGTCGGCCGGCGCGTTCACCGCGCGTCAATTCGAAGAGGTCGCCGGCGATGTCGTCCGGGTCGAGCACGCCGCTTTCGACCGGCTGGACGATGTCGCCGGCCTCCGTGCAGGCCCCTGCGCGGGTGTCGACGAAGACCCGGGCGCGCCGGATCGAGGCGTCGTCGGTCTCGCGCATGTCCGGCTTGAAGGCGCCGACCAGGTCCAGGTGCTGACCGGGGCGTAGCCACTCGCCAAGGATCAGGGGGTCGTGGCTGAGCGTGGCGCAGCTGATGATATCGGCGCCCTGGGCGGCGGCCGGCAGGTCCTCGGTATGGGCGACCCGGAACTCCCGGCGATCGAGGTGTTTGGCCAGCTTGGCCGCCTTCTCCGGCGAGCGGCCCCAGACCAGCACGTTGCAGATCGGCCGGACCGATGCATGGGCCATGATCAGGTGCGGCGCCAGGGCCCCGGTGCCGACCATCAGCAAGCGCTCGCAGTCGGGCCGCGACAGGTAGCTGGAGGCGAGCGCCGAGGCGGCGGCGGTGCGTTTCAGCGTAAGCATCGGCCCGTCGATCAGGGCTTGAGGCGCGCCGCTGTTGCCGTCGAGCAGCAGATAGGCCCCCATGACCGCGGGCAGTGCCCGTTCTGCGTTGCCTGGAAACACGGTCACGATCTTGACGCCGATGTGCCGTCCCACCTGCCATGCCGGCATTAGCAGAAGAGTGCCTTCCGGCCCGCCCGACGCCCCGAGGTCGTGATGGTGGCGTACCGGCAACTCGGCGCCCCGGCGAAAGGCTTGGCGCAGGCGCTCGACCAGGGAATCCCAGTCGAGTGCGCCTTCGACCTCGGCTGCCGAGATGACTCGCACGGCCCGGTGGCTGGCTAGGCCGCGGGCAGCTCGGGACCGCTGCCCCGAGCCACGTTCGGCGGGGGCCGCGTCGCTACCGCCGACATCTGGGAGTCGGGCCTGGCCGCGGCGCGCTCCTGGCTGTGCTGTTGCACCTCGCGCTCCAGCTTGGCGACTTGGCCGCGCGCCGCGCGGGCTTGCCGGCGTTGCTTGCCGCCGGAAAGCCACATGACGAGGGCGCCGGTCAGAAAGCCGATCAGCATGCTGCCAAGGACCAGGACGAATACCGGCACGTCGACCGCGACCTCGAAGGGCCACAAGTCCAAGGGTACGAAATGCCGGTTCGCCACGGCGAAAACGACGATCACCAGGGTGAGCGGGAGGGTCAGAATCCACGAGAAGTGTTTCACGGGCGTGACCAGGGTTGCCTCACGAAATCGACCGGCGGTCTACCGCGCCCGGCCGGCGCGCCCTCAACTCTTGTCGTTCAGGCGGTCGCGCAACTGCTTACCCGTCTTGAAGAACGGGATAAACTTTTCCGAAACGGCCACGGCCGTGCCGGTGCGCGGGTTGCGGCCGATGCGCGCTTCGCGGCGTTTCACCGAGAAAGCGCCGAAACCGCGCAGCTCCACGCGGTCGCCCCGGGACAACGCATGGCCGACCTCGTCGAAGATCGTGGTTACGATACGCTCCACATCCCGCTGGTAGAGGTGCGGATTGAGTTCGGCAATACGTTGAATCAATTCGGACTTCGTCATGACCCCATGTCCCCAACCAGAGTGTCCGACGATCAGACCGGCGACAGATGCCACCCCAAGATCCCGGGGCTGTCGGCCCGGACACCAGCTAACCCATTAGAGGGTGCCAGAGGCACAGCAGTCCGTCAAGGGTAAGTCGTTCAGAACAAAGGCGTTTTTTGCAATGCAGCAGCGCCCCGACCAGATGCCTCGAAGAAAACGGCCCGGCGTCGCAAGGCTTTCGCCGGGCCGGCACTCGAGAATCACGGTCTGGCTGAAGTCACTCCGCCGTATCGTCGCCCGCTTCAGGGGTATCGCCGGCATCGGATTCCTCAGGCTCCTTCGGTGACTTCTTGGCGGCCTTGGCAGGTTTCTTCTTGGCGGTCTTGGCCTTCTTTTCTTCCTTTTCGGCGGTCTCGTCGGCCGACTCATCAGCCTTCTTCTCGGCCTTCTTCTTGGCCTTCTTTTCTTCCTTTTCGGCGGTCTCGTCGGCCGACTCATCAACCTTCTTCTCGGCTTTTTTCTTGGCCTTCTTTTCCGTCCCGGTTTCGCTCGCGTCTTCCTGGGTCTCCTTCTCCTTGGCCGCCCTGGAGAAGGCCGCGCCGAGGATGTCGCCGAGGCTGGCGCCGGAGTCGGACGAGCCGTACTCGGCCATGGCCTGCTTCTCTTCCTGGATCTCACGCTGCTTGATGGACAGCGTGACCTTCCGGGTTTTCTTGTCGATGCTTATCACCCTGGCGTCGACCTTCTCGCCCACGGCAAAGCGGTCGGGCCGCTGCTCGCTGCGGTCGCGGGACAGCTCCGCCTTCCGGATGAAACCGAGAACACCGTCCCCGACCTGGACTT
The DNA here is from genome assembly GCA_947259625.1 of uncultured Kiloniellales bacterium. GTDB lineage: Bacteria > Pseudomonadota > Alphaproteobacteria > Kiloniellales > JAKSDN01 > CAMYKD01. Next base: position 3,838 of record CAMYMY010000162.1, read on the forward strand.
CGATGCCGTTGTCGAGCACGTGATGCACGGTGCCGGTGACGACGGCGCCCTTCTTGAGGGTCTCGGCTGCCTGGCCGAAGGGATCTTCGGTGAGCTGCTTGATGCCGAGGCTGATGCGCTCCTTATCGACATCGACGTCGAGAACCTTGACTTTGACGACATCGCCCTTGGCGTAGTCCTTGACGGATTCCTCGCCGCTGCGGGACCAATCCAGGTCGGACAGGTGCACCATGCCGTCGATATCTCCCGGCAGGCCGACGAAGAGCCCGAACTCGGTGATGTTCTTGATCTCGCCCTCGAGCTCGGAACCGGCCGTATATTTCTCGAGGAAATCGTCCCAGGGATTGCCCAGGCATTGCTTGAGGCCCAGGCTGATGCGCCGTTTCTGCTCGTCCACGTCGAGCACCATCACCTCGACCTCTTGGCTGGTCGAGACGATCTTGCCGGGGTGGATGTTCTTCTTGGTCCAGCTCATTTCGGAAACGTGCACCAGGCCCTCGATGCCGGCTTCCAGCTCGACGAAGGCGCCGTAATCCGTGATGTTGGTCACCCGGCCGGTGAACCTGGCATCGACCGGATACTTGGCGGCTACGCCCTCCCAGGGATCGGCGTCGAGCTGTTTCATGCCCAGGCTGATGCGCTGGGTCTCCGGATTGAAGCGGATCACCTGGACCTGGACCTGCTGGCCGATCGACAGCGCGTCCGTCGGATGGTTGATACGCTTCCAAGAAATGTCGGTCACGTGCAGCAGGCCGTCGACGCCGCCCAGATCGACGAAGGCGCCGTAGTCCGTGATGTTCTTGACCACCCCGGTCAGGACCTGGCCTTCCTTGAGGTTGGCCACCAGTTCCGAGCGCTGTTCGGCGCGGGTTTCCTCGAGCACGGCGCGGCGCGAAACCACGATGTTGCCGCGTGACCGGTCCATCTTGAGGATCTGGAAGGGTTGCGGCGATCCCATCAGCGGGCTCACATCGCGGACTGGGCGGATGTCGACCTGGCTGCCGGGCAGGAAGGCCACGGCGCCGGACAGGTCGACGGTGAAGCCGCCCTTGACCCGGCCGAAGATCACGCCGCTCACCCGCTCGTTCTTCTCGAAGGCCTTCTCCAGCTGCACCCAGGCCTCCTCGCGCCGGGCCTTCTCGCGGGACAGTACGGCCTCGCCGTTCTTGTTCTCCATGCGCTCGAGGTAGACCTCGACCTCGTCCCCGGGCTTCAGTTCGGTGCCTTCGCCGGTCTTGGCGAATTCCTTCAAGGCCACACGGCCCTCGGACTTGAGGCCGACGTCGACCAGGGCGCTGTCGCCCTCGATGGCGATCACGGTGCCACGGAGCACCGTGCCCTCCAGACGCACGGTGTCACCCAACGACTCCTCGAGCAGGGCGGCGAAATTTTCCTTGTGCGGTACGGCGGTTTCGGTTGCGGCGTTTGCCATGAATTCTGTCTTCCTTCTCTACTTCGGTTTGGTTTACGGGCCGGCCGGTTGCATCCGGCGGTCTTCCCAGGCCCATCCCGGGCGTAGACCTCGTTGACTCGGGCAGCTGGCCGTCAGGGCCTGATGGCGGGGTGACGCGAAAGGATATGACCGAGCGCGGTCGCAAGCACCGCGTCGGCGTTCATCTCCGTCGTATCCAGGACGACAGCATCCTCCGCCGGCCTTAAAGGCGCAGCTTCCCGCCCGCTATCGCGGGCATCACGATCCCGCACCTCTTGCAGGACGCGCGCGTATATACTCCGCTCGCCGCCTTCAAGCAACTCTTTGTGTCGGCGCCCGGCGCGAATTTCGGGGCTCGCCGTGACGTAGAACTTCACCTCGGCGCCCGGGCAGACCACGGTGCCGATGTCCCGGCCGTCCAGCACCGCGCCCGCCTGTCCGCCCGGCGGGCGTTCGGCAAAGCGGCGCTGGAAGGCGAGCAGGGCGGCACGCACCTGCGGAACGGCGGCGACGACCGAGGCGCCCTGGCCCACCTCCTCGCGGCGCAGGTCGCCGCGTTCCAGGTCCTCCGGCCTGAGCGTCCCGGCCGCCCGGACCGCCGCCGCGGCGTCCCGGGTGTCGCGGCCGGCTGCCAACACCTTTGCCGCCACCGCCCGATAGATCCGGCCGGTATCCAAGTGCGCGAACCCAAGCTCCGCGGCCAGGCGACGGGCGAGCGTACCCTTGCCGGCCGCCGCGGGCCCGTCGACCGCGATGATCACGGGCTGTCCCGGGTCGCCGAAAACCGCGCCCCCAGGTCGGCCATCAGCGCTTGGAACCCGGGGAAGGAGGTGGCGATCGGGGCGGCATCGTCAACCGTTATCGGCCGTTCGGCGGCCAGGCCGAGGACCAGGAAAGCCATGGCGATGCGATGATCGAGCTGCGTCGCTACGGTGCCGCCGCCGGGCGGACGGCCGCCGCGACCCTGTATCGACAGGCTGTCCGGGCCCTCCTCGATCTCGACGCCGCAGGCGGTCAGGCCGCGGGCCAGCGCGGCCAGGCGGTCGCTCTCTTTGACCCGCAACTCGCCCAGGCCCGACATAACGGTTCGTCCCCGGGCACAGGCGGCGGCCACGGCCAGGATCGGATACTCGTCGATCATGGTTGGCGCCCGCCCGGCGGGCACGTCGACCCCCTGCAGCTCGGAGCCCCGGATCACGAGATCGGCGACCGGCTCGTCGCTCTCCTCGCGCCGGTTCTCGAAGGTGATCCCTGCGCCCATCTCCTGGAGGGTGGTGTAGAGCCCGGCGCGCAGCGGATTGATCCCGACTCCGTCCAGGCGAAGCTGCGACCCGGGCAGAACCGCGGCCGCCACCACCGCAAAGGCGGCCGAGGACGGGTCGGCCGGGACCCGGATGCGCCCGGCGGCCAGTTCGGGTTGGCCGACGAGGGTTAGGCTTCGGACCGCGCCGTCTTCCCCCGAGACGCGGAGGTCGGCGCCGAAGTGACGCAGCATCCGTTCGGTGTGATCTCGCGTGGGGGCCCGCTCGACGACCGTGGTCTCGCCCGGTGCGGCCAGACCGGCCAACAAGACCGCCGACTTCACCTGGGCCGAAGCCACCGGCAGCTCGTAGTGAATCGGCTGGGGGTCGGCGGTGCCTATCAGGGTGAGCGGCAGGCGGCCGCCGTCGCGGGCGACGACACGGGCGCCCATCTGTTCCAGCGGCGCGATGACCCGTGCCATGGGCCGGCTGCGCAGCGACTCGTCGCCGGTCATGATCGCGGTGACCGGGTGGCCGGCCAATAGCCCCATGAGCAGGCGGGCACCGGTTCCCGAGTTGCCCAAGTCGAGCACGCCGTCCGGCTCGCAAAGCCCGCCCACGCCACGGCCCCAGACATGCCAGATGCCGTCTGGACCACGCACGATCTCGGTGCCCAGGGCCCGCATCGCGGCGGCGGTACGCAGGACGTCCTCGCCCTCGAGGAGGCCGTGGATCTCGCTTTCGCCGATTGCCAGGGCAGCCAGCATCAGCGCCCGGTGCGAGATCGACTTGTCGCCCGGCACGCGCGCGCTGCCGGTCAAGGCTTCGATCGGGTGTGCGGTCAGCGGTCCCATGACGGCCTGGAGTTCCCTGTTGCCGCCGGTTCCGGCGGCGTCCGGTCTCTAGCACATCCCGGCATTGGACGACAGCGCAGCGCTCGGTTCAATTATCTTTTGACAGCTGCGAATGATCATGGCAATTGCTCGGCAATCCGTTAGATCAAGCATCGGAGCAACGACCGGTGGCAAATCCCGAATGGGGCGGCAAGCACACCTGCCAACATTGCGGTGTGAAGTATTACGACCTGAACCGCAGCCCTATCGTCTGTCCGAAGTGCGGTACCCAGTTCAATCCCGACGCGCTGCTGCGGTCGCGGCGTAGCAAGCCCACCCCGCCGGACAAGGCGGCGGTGCCTCAGGCCGCCGCGGTGGCGCCGGCCGCCAAGGAGGCCAAGGCGGAGACGGACGACGAGTTGGAGGCCGAGGACCTCGACAAGGCCAAGGTGGACGACGACGCGGACGAGCTCGCCGAGGACGACGAGAAGGACAAGCTGATCG
>CAMYMY010000163.1 GCA_947259625.1 uncultured Kiloniellales bacterium
CAGGCCGATGAAGGAGTAGCGGCCGATCGTGGCACCCCCCTCGACAGACTCGAAGAGGCAGCTGAAGCGTCGGCCGTCGGCCAGCTTGAGGAAGGCGGAAACGGGCGTTTCCAGGTCGGCGACCAGGGTCGTCCAGACGACCTGCGGCCGTCCGTCCTCGTAGGCGGGCCGAAAGCCGTCGAGGTCCGGGATGGCCCGCATGGCGGGCGCTAGAGCGTCGCCGCGGTCTCTTCGACCACGCGCTCGTAGACCCGCACGCCCGTCTGCTCCCGCAGGGCCGAGATGAATCCGGACAGCAGGTCGCTCTGCAGGGACCCGGCCAGGGTCTCCTGAAGGCCGGCCACCGCCTCCGCCTCCGCGGAGAGGTTCGCCGGCTGGATCTCGGTCAGCCTCGCCACGAGATAGCCGTCCTGGGCCGCGGCGGTGGTGACCTCGCCCTTGTCGATCTCGAACAGCTTCGCGGCCAGCTCCCGCGACGGCAGGCCCGCGGTCTCGGTCTGCTGGCGGGTGACCGGGTCGGTGACCGTCACGCTCAGGCCTTCGGCCTCGGCGACGGCGGCCATCGCCTCGCCGTCCTCGATGCGCTTGGCCAGGGCCTCGGCGCGCTCGCGGGCCAGACGGTCCTCTTCGAGGTCCTTCCAGAGGGCCGCGACCTCGTCGCGCACCTCGTCGAGCGGCCGGGTCACGGCCGGCGTTATGCCGTCGACCCGCACCGCGAAGTAGTTGCCGTCGCGGGTCTCGGTCAGCAGGCTGTCCTGGCCCGGTTCGGTCTGGAACACCGCCTGGCTGAATTCGCCGAGCGGCGGCAAACCGGGGACCGCCGCGCCCGCCGGGTCCTTTCCGGCGGCGTCGATGGCGGGCAGGCGGCGCAGCTCCAGCTGCAGCAGCTCGGCGGCTTCTTCGAAGGTGGCGCCGCTGCCCAGCTCCGCGTCCAGCTCGTTGGCGATCTCGACCATCCTGTCGACCGCTTCGCGCATCGCGAGATCGCCCGCCAGCTCGTCGCGAACGGCGTCGAAATCCGGCTCTTTGCCCGGCTCTATCTTGGCGACGTGCAGGATGTGCCAGCCGAAGGGGCTCTGGACCGGCGCGCTGCTCGCTCCCGCGTCGAGGGCGAAGGCGGCGTCGGCCAGGACGGGGAGCTGGGCGGCCATGTCGTCACGGCTCATCAGGCCCAGGTTCACCGGGTCCCTGCCCTGCGTGGACCGGGACACCTCGGCAAAGGCCATGCCGCCTTTCAGCTGCCTCTTGGCGTCGCTGGCCGCGGTTTCGTCGAGATAGACGATCTGCTCCACGGCGCGTTTCTCGGGCACCCGGAACTCCTCCTGCCGGGCCTCGAACTCCGCGCGCAGATCTTCTTCGGACAGGGAGACCTCCTTGGCCAGATCCTCGGCCTGGAGCCGGATCAGGGTGATGTTCCTGTATTCCGGAGCCTGGAAGCGGTCGGCATGCTCGCCGTGGATCTTCTCAAGGTCCGCCTCGGAGGGCGCGCGCAGCTCGGGCAGGCTGTCGCGGCCGACCCGCAGCGTTTCGGCCACCCGGCGCTCCTGCTGGTAGGCATAGAGGGACTCGGCGAGGGCCCGCGGGGCCGCGCCGGTGCCGGTGATCGCGTCCATGATGTGCTGGCGCTTGATGTCGCCGCTCAGGCTGGCGATGAACTGCGGCTCGCTCAAGCTGTTGCTCCGAAGGACCTGCTCGAAGCGAAAGCGGTCGAAGTTGCCCTCTTCGTTCCGGAAGACCGGCTGTTCGTGGATGCGCCTGAGCACCTCGTCGTCGCCGACGATCATGCGCAGCTCTTCGGCCTGCTGCTCGAACAGCGCGCGCGTGATCATCTGCTGGATGATCTGGTCGACGATGCCCAGCGCCTGGGCCTGGGCGACGTCGAAGTTGACGCCGAAACGCTGCCGCAGATTGTTCATCTCCCGCGCCAGGTCGCGGCTGAACTCGGCCTGGGTAATCTTGATGCCGCCGACCTCGGCCACGGCCGTGGCCTGCCGGCCGGGGCGGAAGATGTCGCCGATGCCCCAGACCGCGAAGCTCAGGATGAGCAGGCTGAAGAGAAGGCCGACAAGGACCTTGGCGACCTTTGTGCGCATCTGAATCAGCATGACGGGCGGCTTTCCTTAATGGGCGGCGGGGTCGCGGCGAAATCGCAGGCCGTGCGGGCATCCGCGGCCAGGGCGCGGCATATTAGAAAGCGGGCAGGCGCGCGGCAACCCGCAATTCGAGTGCGCCTTCGGCTGGCCAGCGGCGGCGATGCCATGTTAGGTAGGCGGAGTTAGGGTCTGGAACGGAATTATCGATGCGTTTGGTCGCGGCGAAATCGGCCCGCTGTTAGGAGCGAGGAGGAAGGACATGCGGGGCATATTCGACGACGAGCGACGCGGCAGCGGACCGATTGCGCCCGATCCACGCGGGACGGGGCTAATTCTCGCCAGGGCCGCGTCGCGGACGGCTCATGGGGACCCCACCCCACCGCGCCGCCCGCTCCTAACCCTGGCGGGAATTCGCTCCCGCCAAACGTATCGATAATTCCGTTCCAGACCCTAGCTGATCGCGGGCAACTGGAAGATGAACGGCCTCAAGGGCACGGGCGGGGAGCTGGCCCGGGACCTGGCGGCGCGCGCCCGGTCCACGGCGCCGGGCTGCGACCTTCTGGTCTGTCCACCGGCCCAGCTCCTGATTCCGGTCGGCGAGGCCCTGGCGGGCGGTCCGGTCCAGCTGGGGGGCCAGGACTGCCATGCGGAATCCTCCGGCGCCCATACCGGGGACATCAGTGCCCCGATGCTGGCCGACACCGGCTGCAGCCACGTCATCGCCGGCCATTCCGAACGGCGCAGCGATCACGGCGAAAGCGACGCGGAGGTGAGAGCCAAGGCGGCGGCCGCGGCGGCGGCCGGTCTCGTCCCGATCGTGTGCCTGGGCGAGACCGAGGCCGAACGGGCGGCGGGCCGCGCCCTCGCGGTGATCGAGAGCCAGCTCCGGGGGTCGCTGCCCGGGGGCGGCGGAACCGGCGCGGCGGCGGCGGGCCCGGTCGTGGCCTACGAGCCGGTCTGGGCGATCGGCACCGGCAAGACCGCGACCGCCGGGGACATCGCCGAAGCCCACGGCCATATTCGCGGCCTGTTGCGGGAGATCCTGGGCCGGGCGGCGGGCGATTCGGTGCGGATCCTCTACGGCGGCTCTGTCAAGCCGGACAACGCGGCCGAGATCCTGGCGGTGGACGATGTCGACGGCGCCCTGGTCGGTGGCGCGAGCCTGAAGGCCGACGATTTTTGGGCCATCGGGGCCAGTTGTCCCTAGCTATCCCGGCTGGGAAGGACTAAATAGCGGGTCGACCCGGTGCCCCCCGGGCAGGACCACAGCAATACTGAGAGCCGTCATGAGCAACGTCGTGCTTGTCATCCATCTGCTTCTCGCCCTCGCCCTGATCGGCGTCGTGCTGCTCCAGCGCAGCGAGGGCGGCGGTCTGGGTATCGGTGGCGGCGGCGGCGGCGGCGGCGGTATGAGCGGCTTCCTGACCGGCAGCAGCACGAAGACCCTGCTGACCCGCACGACGGCCATCCTGGCCGCCTGCTTCATGGTGACCAGCCTGTTGCTGACCTGGATCGAGGGCCGGTCCACCGAACGGCAATCGATCCTCGATGCGCCGGTGACCGCGCCGGCCGAGCCGGTCCCGGAGATCCCGCAAGGACCCACGGTGCCGGTCGAATAGGCACGCCATGGCCTGAGCCTCTCCGCGCCGAGGAAGGGGATCTGGTTTTTTTGCCCGAGGCCGTGACGCGGGGCTTGCCCCGCCGGACCGATCCATCGATATTGTCCCTCCATGGCGCGATTCATATTCGTCACCGGCGGCGTGGTCTCCTCTCTCGGAAAAGGTCTCACCTCCGCGGCCCTCGGGGCCCTTCTCCAGGCGCGCGGTTTCAAGGTGCGCCTGCGTAAGCTCGACCCCTATCTGAACGTCGACCCGGGCACCATGAGCCCGTACCAGCACGGCGAGGTCTACGTCACCGACGACGGCGCGGAGACCGACCTGGATCTCGGCCACTACGAGCGCTTCACCGGCGTGCCGTCGCGCCGCAGCGACAACGTGACGACCGGCCAGATCTATTCCAAGGTCATCGCGCGCGAGCGGCGCGGCGACTATCTGGGCGCCACCGTGCAGGTCATTCCGCACGTCACAGACGCCATCAAGGAATTCGTCCGCGCCGACGTGACCGACGAGGACTTCGTGGTCTGCGAGATCGGCGGCACCGTGGGCGACATCGAGGGCCTGCCGTTCCTCGAGGCGATCCGCCAGCTCGGCAACGAGCTGGGCCGGGACGGCGCCATGTTCATCCACCTGACCCTGCTGCCCTACATCGCCTCGGCCGGCGAGCTCAAGACCAAGCCGACCCAGCACTCGGTCAAGGAGCTGCAGAGCCTCGGCATCCAGCCGGACGTCCTCGTCTGCCGGTCGGAGCACGAGATCGGCGAGGACGCAAGGCGCAAGATCGCGCTGTTCTGCAATCTGCGCGAAGAGGCGGTGATCCAGGCGCTCGACGTCGACACCATTTACGCGGTGCCCCGCGCCTACCACGAGGAGGGCCTCGACGGCGAGGTCTGCCGCCATTTCCGGGTCGAGTCCCCGAACCCCGATTTGGCGGCCTGGGACCGGGTCACCAAGTCGATTCGCCAGCCCGACGGCGAGGTCACCATCGGCGTGGTGGGCAAGTACACGACCTTGCTCGACGCCTACAAGTCCCTGGCCGAGGCCTTGACCCACGGCGGCATCGCCAACAACCTGAGCGTCAAGGTGAACTGGCTCGATTCGGAGATCTTCGAGACCGACGGCGCGGCCCAGGAGCTGGAGGGCGTGCACGGCATCCTGGTTCCCGGCGGCTTCGGCGAGCGCGGCGCCGAGGGCAAGATCGCCGCCGCCCGCTTCGCCCGCGAGCGCGAGGTGCCCTACTTCGGCATCTGCTTCGGCATGTCGAGGCGGCGCGCAATCTGGCCGGCGTTCCCGGGGCCGGGTCGACCGAGTTCGGTTCCTGCGACGATCCCGTGGTCGGCCTACTGACCGAGTGGACGCGCGGCAACCTTGTCGAGCGGCGCGACGACCGCAGCGAGCTGGGCGGGACCATGCGCCTCGGCGCCTATCCCTGCATCGTCGAGCAGGGCAGCCGAATCGCCGAGGTCTATGGCGTCCGCGAGCTGAGCGAGCGCCACCGTCACCGCTACGAGGTCAATATCAACTACCGCAAGGCGCTCGAAGACGCGGGACTGAGGTTTTCCGGCATGTCGCCCGACGGCGAGCTGCCGGAGATCGTCGAGATCCCCGCCCATCCCTGGTATATCGGCGTGCAGTTCCACCCGGAGCTGAAATCGAAACCCTTCGATCCGCACCCCTTGTTCACGTCCTTCATCAGGGCGGCGGTCGAACAGTCGCGGCTGATGTGAGCGATGAGCGAGACCCGTCACGTTCAAATCAACGATCTGACCGTCGGCAACGACCGGCCGTTCGTCCTGATCGCCGGTCCCTGCCAGCTGGAAAGCCGGGCCCATGCCCTGGAGATGGGCCACGCGCTTAGCGAGATGGCGGGCAAGCTCGGGATTGGCCTGATCTACAAGACCTCCTTCGACAAGGCGAACCGCACCAGCCTGACGGCGGCCCGCGGCATCGGCATGGCCGAGGGCCTGCCGATCCTGGCCGAAGTGCGCGAAACCTGCGGCTGTCCGGTCTTGACCGACGTGCACGGGCCCGAGCAGTGCGCCCCGGTCGCCGAAGCCGTCGACGTGCTGCAGATCCCCGCCTTCCTGTGCCGCCAGACCGACCTCCTGATGGCGGCCGCCGCGACGGGCCGGGCGATCAACGTCAAGAAGGGCCAGTTCCTGGCGCCCTGGGACATGAAGAACGTCGTGCGGAAGATCAGGGACTCAGGCAACGACAAGGTGATGGTTTGCGAGCGCGGCGCGTCCTTCGGCTACAACACGCTCGTCTCGGACCTGCGTGCGTTGCCGATCATGGCGGCCGAGACCGGCTGTCCCGTCGTCTTCGACGCGACCCATTCGGTGCAGCAGCCGGGCGGCCAGGGCACCACCTCCGGTGGCCAGCGCGAGTTCGTGCCGGTGCTCGCCCGCGCGGCGCTGGCAGTGGGCGTGGCCGCGGTCTTCATGGAAACCCACCAGGACCCGGACAACGCACCGTCGGACGGGCCCACCATGGTGCGCCTGAAGGACCTGCCGGCCCTGGTCGAGACCTTGATGGCCTTCGATCGCCTGGCCAAGGCGAAGCCAGTCGACATCGGGTGAGGTCGGCGGAGCGGCGGGCGGTGGACCGGCGCGTGCGAGGCCGCCAGCCTGCACCGGCCACGACATGCCCGGCGATACGGTTCAGTGAAAGAAGCGCGCCTCCGGCGCCTGAAGGCGCCGCGGAGGGAAACTAGGGACTGGCTCCGTTCGGCGTCAGGCGAACGGTGCCTGTCCCTCGTTCCCGGGCCGCCGCGAAGACCGCGGCCAGCCGGCCCACGAAAAATGGGACAGGCACGGATTCGCTGACGCGAATGCGAGCCAGTCCCCATTTTCGCTCGCATCGGGCGGCTGAACGAGCGTTCATACCAAAAGTCATTATCAGTAACCTTTGGGATCAGCTGGCCTTGGCCTTGGGCTTCTTGGCTTTCGGCAGGCTTTCCTTGGGCCAATTCCACCCCGCGCAGAGCGCGTGCATGGGCTCCATCATGAGCTCGGCGCGGGCCCGCAGGAAGGCCTGGTAGTCGACCCTGACCTTCTCGGCCCGGTCGTCGGCGTCGTCGATCTTGGCGTAGCCGCCCACCGAAAGCTGCTCGACGGGGATCAGATGGGTGCTCAGCCGATCGCGGATCACCTGTGCCCCGATGTGACTGCGCTGTGCCCCCAGCCTGAAGAAGTTGGCGGGTTCGCCGCAAGACAGGATGCGGTTCGCCTCCCAGCCCAGCAGGGCGCAATTAAGGGCGCAGTAGGTCTCCGAGCCGGGCATCTGGCCGTCGCCGGTCAGCAGCGCGTAGGGAAAGAGGTGATGGCAGTCGCGCAGCCGCACGTGACTGGCCGAAACCGGCTCGCCGCTGATCAGGTCGTGGGCGCCGGCCCTCAAGGCAATGGCCAGAATGCCGCGCGACAGCGTGTCCCGCCGCTTCGGCCAGCCGGCCAGCATCAGCTCCTCCACGGTCGGCAGGGGAAACTCCTTTTCGTCGAAAACGGGGATGCCCCTGTTCTGGCCCGCAAAGGCGTCGCGCAGTCCGAGCAGGTCCTGTAGCGATCGGTTCGACGCCGAGTTTTCGTAGCGCCGCGTCAGGAAGGCGCGCCAAAGGTACTTCCGCACCAGCGTCACGGCCTCGCGCCGCTTCTCGTCCAGCTTCGGCATGTCATCGTGCAGGGCAGCCAGAACCGGTAGCACGACGGCGGTGGGCAGGCGCTCCCCGTCGAAGATGCACTCCTCTTCGAGGAATTCGATCGCCCATTTCAAACCGGTGACCAGGTTCGCCCACTCTTGCGACAGCCGCTGCAGGTCGAGTTTTTGGTAGTTTGCCTGCGTCGGTGCACAGCCCTCGCGCATGGCGGCCACGTTGAGGATCGCCTCCTCGGGCTCCAGGTAGCGCTCGACCTGCGGCACTTCGTTGGTCAGGTCGGTGGCCAGCTGGTGCAGGGACTGGCCGGTGGTGTGCTCGAACTTGGCCACTATGACGTCGAAGGTCGAGAGCTTCACCGACACGGTATTCAGCTTGATGAACACCTCGAGCGCGACGTCCGCCGGCGTGCTGGCCGGCATCATGAGGTAGGGCAGGTTGAACTGCGTGAAGTGCTCGCGCACCTCCAGGATGCTTTCCTCAAGATCGCGGCTGGCCTTGAGGTTGTTCTCCGTGGCCCGGTCGCACCACTTGCGGATCTGCTTGAAGACGTTCTCGTCCGGTTTCATCAGATGGACCGGAAGATAGCGGCGTTTGAAGACCTCGCGCGGGTCGTCGCACCAGACCGGGTGTTGGATTCCGGCCTTCCACCAGCGCGCCTGGCCGTAGATCTGGGGCTTTTCCTGACCCCCGTGCTCCTCGTCCGGCTTGAAGTAAACGAAGTAGGTGCGGTCCTCGTAGAGGCCGTAGAGGCTCTTCCAGAGGGCCGTGACGCGCTGCTGTCCGTCCAGCAGGTGCTCGCGGCAGCGCTCGGTCGGCTCGGGCGCGCCGGACATGGTGCGGCTGGCGAACTTCTCCTCGCCCTGCACGTCCATGACCAGCGTGGCCCCGGCGGGCAGGCCGTGGAGGACCGTTTCCAGAAGGCCGGTGATCTCGCCCTGGCCCCAGACCTCGTAGCGCTGGAACCGGGGCAGGCGAATGCGGCCCGAGCGAACGAGGTCGAACCAGTCGGGCAGCAGCCTGTTTTCCGCTTTCATTCAGTCCTCCATCGGATCCTCCCTCTCTACTAGCCCCGGCACTGTTACAAAGCCGTAAAGCTGCAGCGAGGATTTCGCCTTCAGGGGGAAAAAAGCGGTTTCAGGCCTCCGCCAGGAATTCCTGGTACTTGACGGCGATGTCCCCGACCGCGGCGTCGTAGAGCTCCTTGCCGATCTTCGCCGAGGCGAGGCTCGGGTCCGAGCCGATGCGCCCGTCTGGGAACCTGCGCCGGTAGTCCTCGGCATCGTAGAACGTGCCCTTGGGCGCGCGCTTGGGCGACAGCTCGGCCCCGGCGACCCGCGCGCCGTCTTCCGGGTAGCCGTAATAGGTGAGAGAGATCTCCGACGCGGCGGCGTGGCTGCCCTCGGCATCGCCGAAGCGCTCTGCCGAGATCCCCTTGACCGCCTCGCAATCCCACCAGTTCTGCAGCCGGCAGCGCAGGCTCGGCCGGTTGTGGCCGGCGGTGCCCAGGCTGCTCTCGGCATAGATCTCCGAGAAAGCGGCGCTCACCGTGGCGATGTTGCCGCCATGGCCGTTCAGGAAGAAGAAGCGGTCGAAGCCGTGCCGGGCCAGCGAGTTGACCGTGTCCTGGACCACCGCCATGAGGGTCGAGGGCCTGAACGTGACCGACCCGGCGAAGCCCAGGTGGTGCTGGGCCATGCCCGTGGCGATGGTCGGCGCCACCATGGCCTCCAGGCGCTCGCCGAGGCCCCGGGCGATCAGCTCCGGGCAGAGCGCGTCGGTGCCGATGAAGCCGGTCGGACCGTGCTGCTCGGTCGACCCGATCGGAATGATGATGCCGGTCGAGCCCTCGAGGTAGGCCTCGACCTCCTGCCAGGTACAAAGCTGTAGCTGCATGATCCCCGCCTTTCGTGCGCCGCGCCCCCGGTGGCCGGCCGACGCGATGTTGCGTTACGCCGGGAGCGACCGCAAGTGTCTTTGGGGGGGTGGAATTTCGCTTGCGGCAAAGGGCGCTTCGGAGGATCGGTTTGCGCATCATCGACATCAGGGAGCGGAGCGCGCCGATTTCGCGTTATAGCGATCCGTCGATCGCGCCGGGCGGCCCGGCGTTGACCACAAGCATCCTCGCCCTCGTCACCGACGTTCGCCGCAACGGAGAGCCCGTAGTGGGTTACGGGTTTTCGTCGATCGGCCGCTTCGCGCAAGGCGGCCTGATCCGCGAGCGCTTCGCGCCGCGACTTCTTGCCGCCCGAGATCAGGACCTGATGGCCGGGGACGGTGCGACGATCGACCCGTTCCGTGCCTGGAACTGTCTGATGGCCGGAGAGAAGCCGGGCGGCCACGGCGAGCGATGCGTCGCCGTGGGAACCCTGGACATGGCGCTCTGGGACGCGGCCGCGAAGATCGCGGAGAAGCCCCTCTATCGCTTTCTCGCGGAGACGACAGGCAGGCCGGCGGTGACCAAAGCCGTCCCGGTCTACGCCGGCGGCGGCTATTGCTTCCCCGAAAACGATGTCCGCCGCCTGAAAGACGAGATCCGCCGGTTCCTGGACCAGGGATTCACCCACGCGAAGATCAAGATCGGCGGGCGGCCCTTGGCGCAGGACCTGCAACGAATCGAAAGCGCTCTTTCACTGCTTTCAGACGGGCGGCGATTGGCTGTCGATGCGATGAATGCCTTTGGCGGGGATACCGGCCACGCGGCGGCGAAGCGTCTGGCCCCTTACCGCCTGCGATGGTTCGAGGACATCTGCGATCCGCTGGATTATGAGACCCAGGCCGAGATAGCCCAGTGCTACGAGCCGCCGGTCGCCGCGGGAGAGGCGCTCTTTTCCCTGGCCGATGCGCGCAACCTGCTCCGCTACGGCGGGCTGCGGCCGGGCCATGACGTGCTGGTGTTCGACCCCGTGCATTGTTACGGCCTGCCGGAATACCTCAGAATCGTGGACCTGATGGAGGCCAACGGCTGGTCGCGGCGCGACTTCCAACCGCATGGCGGGCACCTGTTCAGTCTTCACGTCGCCGCCGCGCTCGGCCTCGGCGGCTGCGAGGCCAACCCGCACAACTTTCAACCCTTCGGCGGATTTGCCGACGACGTTCCGGTGGAAGACGGGCAGACACGTCCACCCGAAGCGCCCGGGATCGGGTTCGAGACCCGCGGCGCCCTTATCGATGTCTTCCATAGCCTGCTGAGAGATTAGATTGCACCTCTTGCGTCGCTCCGGGGCGGCCGGTATCTCTTGCGGGCTTTCTCGGGGCAAAGGGAGACTAGGCGTCATGACCGCGATCATCGATATCCACGGGCGGGAGATACTGGATTCCCGCGGCAATCCGACCGTCGAGGTCGAGGTGCTCCTGGAAAGCGGCGCCCAGGGCCGGGCCGCGGTGCCCTCGGGCGCCTCGACCGGGGCCCACGAGGCGGTCGAGTTGCGCGACGGCGACAAGGGCCGCTACGGCGGCAAGGGCGTGCTCAAGGCGGTCGAGGCGGTTGATCACGAGATCTTCGACACGCTCTCGGGCCTGGACGCCGAAGACCAGGTGCTGATCGACCAGACCATGATCGCGCTCGACGGCACGTCGAACAAGGCGCGCCTGGGCGCCAACGCGATCCTCGGGGTGAGCTTGGCCGTGGCCAAGGCGGCGGCGGAGGAGGCCGGCCTGCCGCTCTACCGCTATCTGGGCGGCGTCCATGCCCGGACCCTGCCGGTGCCGCAGATGAACATCCTGAACGGCGGCGCCCACGCGGACAACCCGATCGACATCCAGGAGTTCATGATCCTGCCGGTCGGCGCCGAGAGCCTGGCCGAGGCGCTGCGCACCGGGGCCGAGGTATTCCACGCCCTGAAAGCGCAGCTGGCCGAGGCCGGCCACAACACCAACGTCGGCGACGAGGGCGGCTTCGCGCCCAACCTGGCCTCGAGCGACGAGGCGCTGGGCTTCGTCATGAAGGCGGTCGAGGCCGCGGGCTACAAGCCGGGCGACGACGTGGTGCTGGCGCTCGACTGCGCCGCCAGCGAGTTCTTCAAGGACGGCGCCTACCATCTGGCGGGCGAGGGCAAGACTCTGGATCCCGGCGCCATGGCCGACTACCTGGCCGCGCTCTGCGGCCGCTACCCCATCGTCTCGGTCGAGGACGGCATGGCCGAGGACGACTGGGACGGCTGGGCGGCGCTGACCGCGGTGCTCGGCGAGCGGGTTCAGATCGTCGGCGACGACCTCTTCGTGACCAATCCGCAGCGTCTGTCCGACGGCATCTCCCGCGGCGTGGCCAATGCCATCCTGGTCAAGGTCAACCAGATCGGCACGCTCACCGAAACGCTCGAGGCGGTCGAGATGGCCCACAAGGCCGGCTACCGGGCGGTCTTTTCGCACCGCTCGGGCGAAACCGAGGACACGACCATCGCCGATCTCGCCGTGGCGACCAACTGCGGCCAGATCAAGACCGGCTCGCTCAGCCGCTCGGACCGCCTGGCCAAGTACAACCAGCTGATCCGCATCGAGCAGGAGCTCGGCCCGGCGGCGCGCTATGCCGGCCGATCTGTGCTGAAGGGTTAGGGTTCTTGCGCGACGGCATCGTCCTGCGTCCGGCACGGGACGACGATTCCGACCAAGTAATCGCACTTATCGACGCCGTCTACGGCGAATACCCTGGATGCATTCTGGACGTCGACGACGAGAATCCGGAACTGCGACGCCCGGCAAGCCATTACGTTGCGCTCGGCGGCCGTGCGTGGGTTGCCGAGCGGAATGAACTGATCGTTGGCATGGCGGCCTGTCGACTGGTTCCCGGCCCGGCCCTCGAGGTCCAAAAGCTCTATGTCGCCGCCACGGTGCGCCGCCGTGGGTTGGCCAAGCGTTTGCTTGCCTTGATCGAAGACGAGGCCCTTGGTCAAAACGCGGCTTTCATGGAGCTTTGGAGCGACACGCGATTCGAAGCGGCCCACCGGCTTTACGAATCCCTTGGATATCGGCGCGGTGCCGAGGGTCGAACATTGAGAGACCGGAGCGGCAGCAGGGAATACCACTACAGGAAAGACCTCTAAAGCGCGGCGCGGGCGCGCGTGCGCGTCTCCTTTGGCCCGACGATTCCCGAGTTTTCGGTTGACTATGGGAAACGGCTTGTGATTCGCTGCTCATGATGCCTGTGTTCCAGGAGATTCGGGCGCGCGCCCGCCAGGTCGCGCCGCAAGTGCTGCTGGCCTGTCTGGCCGCTTATTTCGGCTATCACGCCGTGCAGGGCGACCGGGGCGTGCTGGCGTGGCTGCGGCTCGATCAGGAGCTGGCTCAGGCGCGGGCGCTCGACGGAGAGCTGGCCGCCGAGGAGGAG
>CAMYMY010000164.1 GCA_947259625.1 uncultured Kiloniellales bacterium
GAGCGCCATCAGCTGCTTTTCGAGGCGGCGTCTGTCGCCCAGCTGGAGCAGGGCCAGCGCGCGCCGGCCCGCCGGCGTGGCCCGCAACGGCGCGGCGCGCGCGCCGTCGAGCCGCCGCAGCCGGAAGTCCAGGACGTGCGGCAGGCCGAGCCGGTGCCGCGCCAGCAGGCCGTAGAAGGTCAGCGGGTTCTCGGCCGCCAACTCCAGCATCTCCTCCGCCTTGTCCCGGTTGCCCAGCTTCTCGTGGCAGCGCGCCGCCCAGTAGGCGCCGGCCGAGGCGGTCCAGTCGGAGGCATCGGGGGCCAGCGCATAGGCCTCGAAATGCAGCGCGGCATTGGAGAAATCCTCCAGGCGCCAGGACGCGAGCCCGGTTGTCCACAGCGCGAGCGGCGCGCTCTGGCCGGAGCGCTTGGCGGCGACGCCCGCCAGGCGGTTCGCCTTGTCGTAGTTGCCGAAGTAGAACCAGCCGGCGGCCACGTTGGCGGTCGCCCGGTCGATCTGCACGTCGTCGAACAGGCGCTGGACCTCCGACCCGCCGATCAGCTTTTCCGTGGCGGTCAGCTGACGGCGCCCCACCTGGCGCCGGATCCGGCGCTCGAGCTGACGGACGCGGCTGCGCTGCGCCCGGGTGAGGCGTTTCTGCGAGCGATAGGGCGACGAGGTGATCGGCCCCAGGGTCGCCAGCGTGCCGCGCCGCGCGACCGGTTGCTTTGCCAGCATGCCGCCGCGCGGCCGTTTCTTGAGCGCCAGCTTGTAGACCTTGTCGGCGTCCGGATGGTCGGCATAGTTCGCCAGCCAGAGCCTCAGCTCCCTGTAGCGGGAGCGGTAGCTCGGATGCAGATAGCGCTGGGCCAGCACATGGCCGAGCAGGGTCTTGTCCTCGAGCTCCGCGATCAGGGAGCTGGCGGTCTTCCATCGCGCCTTTTGCTGGGCACCGAAGATCTCGCGGTATCGCTCGACGTCCGCGTCCGAGAGAACCAGGGCGCCCTGCTCGGACCGGGGCTCCGGGCCCGCGGCCTCGGCCGCAGCCTCGGCCTGCGCTGTCTCGGCGGCAGCGGCCTCTGCTTTCTCGGCGGCGGCATCGGCCTTCGCCTGCTCGGCGGCAGCGGCTTCGGCCTCGGCTTTCTGGGCGGCGGCCGCCTCGGCCTCGGCTTTCTCGGCGGCGGCGGCATCGGCCTTCGCCTGCTCGACGGCTGCGGCCTCGGCCGCGGCGATGTCCTCTTCGCGGTCCGCCTCCCCGTCCGGCACAAAGGCCGGATCCTCGGCCGCGGCGGTCTCCGCCGGGCCGTCGAAGGCGCGCGTGTCTCCATGGGGCAGGTCCGCCGGCGCTCTCTCGACAGAAAGCTCCAGCGACGGCCCGCCCGTCATGGTGGCAGCGCCCAGCGCGATGGCGAGCCAAAGCCCGACCAACAGAAAGCTGCCCAGCAGACGCGGGTTTACCCAAATCCCTGACCGATCCATGCCCCGTCAATAGCAGCCCTCTGGCTAATATCCGCCTAACATCCGTTAATGTGCATACCAACCCGTTCATCTTCGGGTAACCACGATTGACCCTCCCCGATGGCGCCGCCCGCGACTGGCGCGCGCGCCGTCGTGGCGGGCTTTCCCGGCCGGCCCGGCGCGTCTACCATGCTTGGCAGGCGCTGCAGACCAAAGGGGGACCCGCGATGCCCGAGGCTGTCACCAGAAGCCGCTCCGCCTTCGACCGGCACCCCGGCTGCCGTGTCGATTTCGAGGCCTGTGCCAAACGTGTGAGAACTGTCTTCAACGGCGAGACCCTGGCCGACTCGACGCAGGTGCGGCTGCTGCGCGAGACCGGGCACGTTCCGGTCTATTACTTCCCGCGCGCGGACCTGCGCCCGGACCTGCTTGCGGCCAGCGACCACCGGACCTTCTGCCCCTTCAAGGGAGAGGCTTCGTATTGGCACGTCACGGCGGGCGGGCGCCGCGCCGAGAACGCGGTCTGGAGCTACGAGGCGCCCTTCGAGGAGGTCGCCGGGATCAAGGACTACATGGCGGTCTACTGGAACCCGATGGACGCCTGGTACGAGGAGGACGAAGAGGTCTTCGTCCACGCCCGCGATCCCCATGTGCGGATCGACGTGCTGGCGAGCCGGCGCCCGCTCGAAGTCGTGCTGGGTGGCGAAACCGTCGCCAGGACGACCGCCGCGCTGCTCCTGTTCGAGACCGGTCTGCCGGTGCGCTACTACATCCCGCGCGAGGACGTGCGCATGGACCTGCTGAAGCCCTCGGACCGTCGCACCGCCTGCCCGTACAAGGGCACGGCCGGCTACTACGCGGCCGAGGCCGGCGGCAAGGTCCACGAGGACATCGCCTGGGTCTATCCGGAGCCCCTGCCCGAGGTCGGCCGGATCAAGGACCTGCTCTGCTTCTACGGCGAGAAGGTGGACGCCATGATTTTCGGCGGCCAGGAGCTGCCAAGGCCCTGAGGATTATCGAGACGCCGGCGTGTCCGGGTGTTCCGCGGGCTATCTGAAGTTGGCCATGACCCTGAGTCGGCACCTGCCGCCGTGGACCGCGCGGGAAGTGGGGCAGAGCGCGCCGCCGGTTTCGGCCGGGATCCTGCCGCCACTCTCCAGGCTTTCCGCAGGCCCTGCCTGAGTCTGTGTCCGTTAACCAATTATTCACGATTTCCTGATGACATCCACAACATCTTGTGGTTAGATGTTGGTGCCTAACAAGACCTGCCATAATCTTAGGTTGAGTGGTGGGTGTTGGGTCAGAGGCAGGGGTGTTTTGCGGCCGGACACCGCGTCGGCGGAGAGCAGAGTTGACCCCGGGGCCCCTCCAGCGCAGGCAACAACGACGAAGTACCTAAAGGGAGAAACTCCGCATGCGCATTGCGCGACGTCTCACGAAGGCCGCCAAGGGCCCCTACAAGTCCGACAGCGTGTACCGCGGGATCGAGTTCCGCACGACCTCGAGCGAGATCCGCAACCCGGACGGCTCGCTGGTGTTCCAGGCCTCCAACATCGATGTGCCGGCAAGCTGGAGCCAGGTGGCTTGCGACATCCTGGCCCAGAAGTACTTCCGCAAGCGCGGCATCCCGCGCCGGCTGACGCGCGTCGAGGAGAAAGGCGTGCCGCCCTGGCTGTGGCGCTCCGCGCCCGACGAGGCGGCTCTCGCCGAGCTGCCCGAGGACGAGCGCGAGATCGGCGAGACCAGTGCCAAGCAGGTCTTCGACCGCCTGGCCGGCACCTGGACCTATTGGGGCTGGAAAGGCGGCCACTTCGACGGCGAGGCCGACGCCCAGGCCTATTACGACGAGATGCGCCACATGCTGGCGCGCCAGATGGGCGCGCCCAACTCGCCGCAGTGGTTCAACACCGGACTGCACTGGGCCTACGGCATCGACGGGCCGGGCCAGGGCCACTACTACGTGGACCACAAGACCGGCAGGCTGACCCGCTCGGGCTCCGCCTACGAGCATCCCCAGCCGCATGCCTGCTTCATCCAGTCGGTCGCCGACGACCTGGTCAAGGACAACGGCATCATGGACCTCTGGGTGCGCGAGGCGCGGCTGTTCAAGTACGGCTCGGGCACAGGCACCAACTTTTCGGCCCTGCGCGGCGGCGACGAGCCGCTGTCGGGCGGCGGCAAGTCCTCGGGCCTGATGAGCTTCCTCAAGATCGGCGACCGCGCCGCCGGCGCCATCAAGTCGGGCGGCACCACGCGCCGGGCGGCCAAGATGGTCACGGTCGACCTCGACCACCCGGACATCGAGGACTACGTCAACTGGAAGGTGGTCGAGGAGCGCAAGGTGGCCGCCCTGGTCGCCGGCTCCAAGCTCTGCCGCAAGCACCTGACGGCGGTCCTGCAGGCCTGCGCCGGGGGCACAGGCGAGGCCGCGCTCGACCCCAGGGGGAATCCGAGCCTGAGAAAGGCGATCCGGGCGGCACGACGGGACATGGTTCCCGAGAACTACGTGCAGCGGGTGATCCAGCTGGCGCGCCAGGGCATCACCTCGATTGACTTCGAGACCTACGACACCGACTGGGATTCCGAGGCCTATCTCACGGTTTCGGGCCAGAACTCGAACAACTCGGTGCGCGTGCCCAACGGCTTCATCGAGGCGGTGCTGACCGACGACGACTGGCAGCTGATCCGGCGCACCGACGGCAAGGTCGCCAAGACGCTCAAGGCCCGCGGCCTCTGGGACCAGATCGCGGGCGCCACCTGGGCCTGCGCCGATCCGGGCATGCAGTTCGACACCACGATCAACGAGTGGCACACCTGCCCGGCGGGCGGCCGCATCAACGCCTCCAACCCCTGCTCGGAGTACATGTTCCTCGACGACACGGCGTGCAACCTGGCCTCGCTGAACCTGATGGCCTTCCGCGAGGACGACGGCGGTTTCGCGGTCGAGGACTACGAGCATGCCATACGGCTGTGGACGCTGACCCTCGAGATCGCGGTCCTGATGGCCCAGTTCCCATCCAAGCAGATCGCCAAGCTGTCCTACGAGTACCGCACGCTGGGCCTGGGCTACGCCAATATCGGCGGCCTGCTGATGGCCCAGGGCATCCCCTATGATTCGGCGGCGGGCCGCGCGTTCTGCGGCGCGCTCTCGGCGGTCATGACCGGCGTCGCCTATGCCACCTCGGCCGAGATGGCCGGCGAGCTGGGCCCCTTCCCCGGCTACGCGGCCAACGCCGAGGCCATGCTGCGCGTGATCCGCAACCACCGCCGCGCCGCTCACGGCGAGACGACCGGTTACGAAGGGCTCTCCATGGCGCCGGTCGCGCTCGACGGACGCAGATGTCCGGACCAGGCCCTGATCGGCGCCGCCAAGCGTGCCTGGGATCGGGCGCTCGAGCTGGGCGAGGCGCACGGCTACCGCAACGCCCAGGCGACGGTGATCGCGCCGACCGGAACGATCGGCCTGGTGATGGACTGCGACACGACCGGCATCGAGCCGGATTTCGCTATCGTCAAGTTCAAGAAGCTGGCCGGCGGCGGCTACTTCAAGATCATCAACCGCACCGTACCCGAGGCGCTGCGTACCCTGGGCTACGACGACAGCGAGATCGAGGCGATCATCCGCTACGTGGTGGGCCGCGGAACGCTGAAGGACGCGCCGGGCATCGACCACGCGGCGCTCAAACAGAAGGGCTTCACCGAATCCGCCCTGCAGGCTCTCGAGGCGGGTCTGGCCAGCGCCTTCGACATCAAGTTCGCCTTCAACCAGTGGACCCTGGGCGCAGACTTCTGCACCAAAGTGCTGGGCTTCGGCGAGGCGGAGATGAACGACGTCGCCTTCGACATGCTGCAGGCGCTCGGCTTCACGCGCGAGCAGATCGCGGCGGCCAACAGCTACTGCTGCGGGGCCATGACGCTGGAAGGCGCGCCGGGCCTCAAGGAGGAGCACCTGCCGGTGTTCGACTGCGCCAACGCCTGCGGGCACAGCGGCCGGCGTTTCCTTTCCGTCGAGAGCCACATCCGCATGATGGCCGCGGCTCAGCCCTTCGTCTCGGGCGCCATCTCCAAGACCGTCAACATGCCGAACCAGGCGACGGTCGAGGACTGCAAGGACGCCTATATGCTGTCCTGGCGCCTTTGCCTCAAGGCCAATGCGCTCTACCGCGACGGCTCCAAGCTGTCGCAGCCGCTCTCCGCCGCCACGCTCGGCCTCGACGATGTCGAGGAGGACGAGGCGGACCTGGTCGAGCAGATCGCAGCGGCGCCCGCCGCCGAGCGCGCCGGGATCGTCGCCGAGCGGATCATCGAGCGCGTCGTCGAGCGGATCAACGAGCGCCGCCGCCTGCCCCAGCGGCGCAAGGGTTATACCCAGAAGGCCATCGTCGGCGGCCACAAGGTCTACCTGAGGACCGGCGAGTACGAGGACGGCACGGTCGGCGAGATCTTCATCGACATGCACAAGGAGGGCGCCGCCTTCCGCAGCCTGATGAACAACTTCGCCATAGCGATCTCGATCGGAATGCAGTACGGCGTGCCGCTCGAGGAGTACGTCGAGGCCTTCACCTTCACCCGATTCGAGCCGTCGGGCATGGTCGAGGGCAACGAGACCATCAAGATGGCGACCTCGGTGCTCGACTACATCTTCCGGGAACTGGCGGTCTCCTACCTCGGCCGCAACGACCTGGCCCACGCCCAGCCCAGCGACGTACTGCCCGACTCGATCGGCCGCGGCGATGGCGAGGGCGACCTGCCCGAGGTCGAGCGCGAGGCCGTGGTCGAGACGGTGCGGCGCATGGCTTCGAGCGGCTATATGCGCAACCAGTTCCTGGTCCTGAACGGAGGCGCCCAGGCGAACGGCGCGGCACAGGCCGCCGCCAATGGCGCCGCCCAAGAGCTCGCCGGCACCCACGGCCCCGCCGAGGCCGTCGCCGTCGAGGCCGCCGTTGCCGAGAGAGTCGACCTGCGCCTCGAGCGCGTCCGCGAGGCGCGCATGCGGGGCTACCAGGGCGACTCCTGCGGCGAATGCGGCAACTTCACGCTGGTCCGCAACGGGACCTGCCTCAAGTGCGCGACCTGCGGCGCCACCAGCGGCTGCTCGTGAGGGGCTGCAATGGTCCCTCTGGTATAGGTCACCCTATGACTCTTCTCTGAGTTCTCCCTGTAACCTTCGGGGCGGCGTCGGCGGCCCGCCTCGAATTTTCTGCTGGAAGGCCCTTTTGCGCCCACGCACGCCGATCCGTCGCGAGGGGGCTGGTCGGCGCGCTTCGGCCCGGCTATCTTGCCGCCTCGCTTCGCACCGCAGGGAGGTTAGGAAATGGCCGGAGAGATCGACGCGCGCCTTGAGGAGCTGGGCATCGCGCTGCCGCAGGCGGCGGCCGCGGTCGCCAACTACGTGCCCTACGTGATCACGGGGAACCTGATCTTCGTGTCGGGCCAGGTGACGATCGAGAACGGCGAGTTCAAGCACCTCGGCAAGGTCGGCGGCGACCTCTCGGTCGAGCAGGGCCAGGAGGCGGCCCGGCTCTGCGCGCTCAACATCATCGCGCAGCTCAAGGCGGCCTGCGGTGGCGACCTCGACCGCGTCCAGCGCATCGTCAAGCTGGGCGGCTTCGTCAACTCGACCCCGGACTTCAAGGACCAGCCCAAGGTCATCAACGGCGCCTCGGACCTGATGGTCGAGGTGTTCGGCGACAAGGGCAAGCACGCCCGCGCCGCGGTCTCGGCGGGCGCCCTTCCGGTCGGCGTCGCGGTGGAGATCGACGCGGTCGCCGAGATCGCCTGATCCGGCGGAGGACCGCCGTGGCCGACTGGCCGCGAGGGCTTGACCGGATCGGGCGGTGGGGGCCAAATGCGGCCCATGCCCGACACACGGAACACCCTGCCCAAGGAAGCGGCGGATTTTCTCAAGGCCCATCCGGAGACCACGACGATCGACGCGGTCTTCGCGGATCTCTCCGGCGTGGTGCGGGGCAAGCGGTACCCGATCGCCCAGATCGGCAAGCTGTTCGGCGAAGGCGTCGCCTTTCCGGGTTCGGTCTTCCTGCTCTCGGCCTCGGGCGAAAGCCAGGACCCGAAGGGCCGCGGCTTCTCCGACGGCGACCCGGACGAGCTCGCCAAGGTGATCCCCGGCACGCTGCAGCCGCTACCCTGGACCGAACGGCCGACCGCCCAGGCCCTGCTGACCCTCGAGGCCACGGACGGCACCCCCTTCGCCTTCGAGCCACGCAACGTCCTGAAGAAGGTCCTGGCGCGCGTCGCCGAGCTGAACCTCAGGCCTGTCGTCGCCTTCGAGCTGGAGTTCTACCTGATCGACCGCAAGCGCCTGCCGAACGGCGCGCCGCGGCCGC
>CAMYMY010000165.1 GCA_947259625.1 uncultured Kiloniellales bacterium
CAGCTTCTTTACCGTGACGGCCGATCGCAGTTCGTGCCTGCGGTCGCACAGCGCGGCGAGCGCGAAGGAGTCCCCGTGGATCATCGCCTGGACGATGACCTTGCTGTCTTCCTGGTCCTTGAAGCGCTGCCAGGCGGCGCGGGCGTCGGACTCGCCGTTGACCACCATGCAGCCGAAGATCGGCCCCTTGACGACCACCGGATAGCCGAACTCGCGCAAGCTCTTCAGCAGATCGCGCTCGGACTCCACGATCCGGCTGTCCGGGATCTCGAAGCCGAGCGGCCGGTTCCGGCGCCGGCCGTCGAACAGGCCCAGTTTGCTCCGGCGCTCCAGGGCTTGACGCGAGGGGAGCAAGGTAGCCACCCCCAGATCGTCGGCCAAACGGTCCTCGATCTCGATGAAACGGGGCAGTTCACCGTCGAGGCAAGGCAGGATCACATCGAAAGGCCGTGTCCGATGAGCCTCGGCAAGGCAGCGGAAAAGCACCTCCGGGTCCTCTGAGACAGGCAGCCGATGCGCGGTGTCCAGCAACCCGGGCTGATAGGCGCCGGAATCGAGCGTGCCGTAGCCCAGTCCGTGGACCTCGGAGATGAAGACGCTTTGTCGCAGGCACCGGGCCACACCGATGCCCGGGTTGATGGCGTCGAAACTGCCGATTCCCGTAACCGCCACCTTGAGTCCGCCGGCTGGAAGCTCGCCAACCGGCGAGGTGCCCGCCGACACCCTTCCACGGCTGCCGGCGCCGCCATTGACGCTGCCATGCTGCTGCAACGCCATGACCTCATCGAGGGGTACCGCGGATTCGGCGATTCCCTGCAGAAAAATGGTGCCGGGTGCCGCCTTGCCCTCGCCGCCCGACTCGCGCTGAAGCATTTCCTGCAGGCAGACGACCGGCAGGTTGCAGCCGGCCCAGTGGGTCATCATGCTCCAAGACGGCAGACAGCAGCGCAAGCCGCTGCACAGCGCGGATTTCCGCCCGGCGGAGCGAATGAACTCCAGCTCGAGCGGGCCGCACCACTCCAGGGCTTCGACAACGTCCAGGGCTAGCTTGGCGATCCCGGGATCGTCGATCGCGGAACCGCAGACCAGCCTGCCGTCTGCGTTCACCGCGAGCTTGCGCAGGGTGACCATGCCGCGGCAGGTGCTCCGACCGTCGGCGACCAGGCTCACCGCGAAACCTTCGCCGGCGACGCTACGCTGTAGCAGCACGGCGCCGCCACGGACCGACATGGCGCGCGCCACGGTCCTGGCCTCGTCCGCATTGTGGACGACCCTGGTAGCCAAGTCTTCGTGCCTGATCAGCAAGGGATAGCCGAGCAGGTCGCACTGAACCGAGAGCTCCCGGAGGTCCGTGACGCGGAGGGTCGGTGGGGTGTCGAAGCCTGCGGCTCGCAGCGCGCTTGGCCACTTCGTTCCCAGCACATCGGCCAGGCGCTCCGGCTTGGGCAGCAGCGTGCGAATTCCGCGGCGGGCCAACTCGTCGGCATGGCGGGCCAGCACCGGCAGATCCGGTTCGTGGCAGGCAAACAGGGCATCGAGCCGGCGCGACTCGTGGATTTGGAATATCCGGTCGAGCAGTGCCTCGCCACCTTGCGCGCTTGGGGGCAGGATATGAATGTGGTCCGCGGCGTCCGGCATCCATGCCCCGGTCATGACCGTGTCATGGCCTAGCGCATGGATCTCCAGGGCTCCCGCCCAACCGGCCCGCAGCGCGCGTGTCACCGATGCTCCGGACTGCGGATCATCGAGCCCGGCAAATCCCGTGATCGCGACTCGCAGCTCGCGACTACTCATCGATAAGCCCCATGGCGCCGAGGCGGTCCAAGAAGCGCACGATGTCGCGCTCGGCTGCGGCTTCGGTTACGTCATAGGTCGAAACCAGGAAGCGTACCAGCTCGCCGGCCGCCACGCCCTCCTGCAGCTTCGCACAGAGCTGGGCCGCCGAGTCGTTGCACGAGACCATCGTTCCGCTGTGGCCGTCGATTACGATGATCCCGTCGGACGCGTTGCCGTCGAGGATGATCTGGGATTTGAGCTGAAAGGTCTTGCCGTTGATCATGGTTCCCTCCGAATGGGGCGGCATTCACGAAGATCGTAAGTAGGGCGGGGTTTTTCGCGCTCTCTACGACGTGCAGCATGAAACAACCGCGACAGCGCGGCGGCGCTACGAGTTGGGCAGCAGCAGCTTATTCAGAACGCAGTGTTCCCGGCCCTTGTTGTCGCGGTACCGCCATTCGACCGTGATGCCGAGATTGGGCTCGACCAAAGAGGTCATCTCCGACCGGTAGTCGCCGTGGTAGACGTGACGTGATTCCACGATCGGGATTAAAGCCACGTTGCCTAGGGTCTGATTCTGAACGGTGCGCATCGGGCCGATCGCGATTTTGTATCCCCAGACCCATTTGGCATCACCGTCGCTGGCGGCAACCGCGCCCTTATAGCGCGACCCGGGCCTAAGCATTGCGATATCCGCGAAGTCTTCCATATCGACGTCTTGGACCTGGCCTCTGTTCTTGCGAAGCCAGAGTGTGGTTCCGGTCAAGCTGGCCGGCTTCTCCGCCCAGTACTTGGCGCCGTCCACCTTGCTTTGATAGTGAACAACACCGTCCGTAATGCTCGAGACCTTGACGACGTATTCCTTGGCGTGGTCACCGGTGCAAGCCCAGGTCACGACCATGCCCACGGACGGAGCATTGAGTGCGGCGTTTGCCGTCCCCGAAACAAGCACACCAAAGGTCGCGAGAGAGACCGCAACTTTCACCAGTCGAGCTTTCATCACCAATCCTCCGAATTGAGTCCCATGGATTCAACCTTGCAGCGACCCGGTCTTGGCGATCCGATCCGATCCGGATCGGTGGCGAAAATCGATCGCCGGATCCGGCCGCTGCTCGGCAGCAAATTCAGATCTGTCTTGGAGAACACACGAAGCTCCCCGTTTCTTCCCCAGAATTATCCGGTTTCTACTAATAAATCACTTATTTGGACTTTATATATGCTGTTCTCGGACTTAAGTATTACTTTAGCATTGGACTAAAGTCTGATGCCGATACGCAATTAGTCCGGCTGTTGCACTTTCATATAACTGACATGGCTATAAATCAGCGCTGCTCAACGATTTGTCGTGAAGGAAGTCAGCACCCAACCTCTTGTGCTCGTTAATGCACATCAACGATTGTTATGTCGTATTCGTCGGTAGGTCCGCTACTGTGATGGGTTGTCGGACGCCTGCCGGAGACAGGCGGGTGCGGCGCTTTGCCTCGGCCGGCAGGCGTCGGACAAGCCTCAGGGTGGGTAGGAGAGGTTCATTGCCGCCTTCCGACGTAGCATTTCGAACCCCAGGGGAACGGCTTGAATTCAAGATCTTCTGATCTTCTCAGAGCGGGCTATTTAACCCATTTTTAGAACAATTCATCTAGAACCTACCGCCGAGTTGGCTGATTGCCGGTCGATCCATCGCCAGTTCCAACGGAGAGTAGACGATGACGTCTCTGCGTGTTTGTTTGGGCGGCGCGGCGGTATACGCCGGACTTGCCATTGCGGCCGCGGCCTGGGCCGCCGGCCCTCATGAGGTGCCGATACGGGATTTCGCCAAGAGCACCGTCGAGGCGTGGATCAGCAGTCCAACCGTCCTCAAGGCGATCAGGAAACAGAACGCACGGCACGCTGGCCTGAGCCAAGGTGACATCGTCGCATTGGACAAGAAGTGGCGCGCCGAGACTTCCGCGGTCAATCGGCCGCTGATCGACCGGGCGTTGGCAAACGAGCTGTCGCGCTTTCTGGCGCAGGCCAAGAAGGAGCAGCACGGCATCGTCACCGAAGTCTTCGTCATGGACAATCGCGGCCTGAACGTCGGCCAAAGCGACGTCACATCCGACTATTGGCAGGGTGACGAGACCAAGTGGCAGAAAACCTACTTGGTCGGTCCGGATGCCATGATCATCGACGAAGTCGAACTGGACGAGTCGACGCAGACGTTTCAGTCGCAGCTGAGCATGTCGATTACCGATCGGGCGACCGGCAAGGTGATCGGCGCCATAACGGTCGGAATCGACGTCGAGGCGATCGTATGGGCGAATCTCGAGGCCCTGTCTCGATAGCGTGTCCGGATCGACAAGGCTCGGTACGGCAACCACCATCGACGCTTGCCCTAACCAACCAAAGGGACCACGACAATGTGCGCAAATGCAGTCAGAGGTGATTTGAGAATTGCCGGCCTGTTCTCTGTCATCATCTTGATCCTGGCTGCGTCGCCGGCGGTGGCAAAGTCGAACAACACCCGGCCCTTCACTCTGGCCGAGCGTCAATTATTGCTGATCGAGAGGATGACCAACAGCGCCCTGCTCGCGGCGCTTGGAATCGACGCGTCGCCCGGCTTGAGCTCTATCCATTGGTCGCGGAATCGCTTCGATCGAATGCAAACGGACCTTCGCGCAGGAAACCCGTTTATCGGCCTGAGCCCTACGACAGAGCCGAAAATACTCGAAACGCTGGACCAGGCCGACTCGCGATGGCGGCACTACGACTCGATCTTCGGAGAGATCGTCGCGTCCGGGAAGGTCTCGGAGGCGCAGGTGGACGCGCTTGCGGTAAGCCATGCGAATACGATCGAAGCCTTGAGACAAATGGTCGATTCCTATGGGTATTTTGTCTATGGCGGCCGCTACCATTCGATTCTGTCGTCTACGATCAACGGGACGGGGCGGCTGCGCGCCAGCACACAGCTTGTGCTTCGAAGCCTCTTGACGGCCGCCTATCACGACTACGCCACGGAGCAGAGACAACAGCTGGCCCAATCGACGAAGGAGTTCGACGAGACGATAAATGGCCTGATCGAAGGCAATCCCGAGCGCCGTCTGCTGCCGGCCGCCACGCGGGAAATCAGAGGCGAACTGATGAAGGTCGAGCAGATGTGGACGGAAGTCCGACCGATCCTGGAGCAGGCGGCCGCCGGCGAGGCCGTCACAAAGGACCAGATCGCTACCGTTGCGCGGTACGCGAACGATATGGCCGTGCCCTTGACGATGGCGCTGATCATGTATCTGAGCGTTTGACGGCCGAGATGGCGGGTGGAGGTGCCGTTGCGTCTTCGTGATAGGCGGCCTTCAAGGCAAAGGCTTGCGAAGCAAGCGAGCGCAGCTCCTTGAAGCCCCGGCCGGCGGAGCGAAGTTGGCGGAACTCTCGGCCGTCGGTCGGCGCTGCGACGGGCGCGGACACTGAAGCCAGTTTGACCGTGAGCGCTACAAACCACATGGCCTCTTTACAAGTTCTCATAAATGGGAAATATTCTCTTTTATGGGCACTCTCTCTGTCATCGAGCGGTCGCTGGACGACCGCATCGCCCTCCGCTTGAAGACGCTCCGTCTTGATCGCGGATGGTCGCTCGACGAGCTTTCGAGGCACTGCGGCGTTAGCCGGGCGACCTTGTCGCGATTGGAAAAGGGGGAAGTGAGCCCAACCGCAAGCGTGCTTGGGAAGCTTTGTTCGGCTTACGCCCTTACGATGTCTCGACTGATGGCGATGGTCGAAACGGAGTTCGCGCCGCTCGTACCGCGCCGGGAACAGAGAGTCTGGGAGGATCCGGAAACCGGGTTCGGCAGGCGGTCGGTGTCCCCGCCGGCGGAGACCCTCGCGGCCGAGCTCCTGGAGTGCGAGCTGCCCGCCGGGACGCGCATCGAATACGACAGCCCGCCCCGGCCGGGCCTGGAACACCATCTGATCGTGCTCGACGGGCATCTGGAAATGACGGTCGAAGGCCGGTCGTACCGGCTGCGCAAGGGCGATTGCCTGCGCTACCAGCTGTTCGGGCCGAGCGTGTTCGAGACGAACCAGGACCGGTCCGCAAGATACATGCTCGTTATCGTGTGAGGCATTGTGAGCAACCAAATTCGCATCGAGTCGCTTGCAGCCGACGGCATCGACAGAAGCCTGGAAGAGCTGGCGGCCGTGCTGAATGCCTGCGTCCACGACGGTGCCAGCGTCAGCTTCATACTGCCGCACGCCATGATCGACAGCATGTCTTTCTGGTCGGACAAGGTGCGCCCTGCCGTGCGCGCCGGGACAAGGTTGCTGCTGGTCGCAAGACTAGGCGGCCGCATCGCGGGCTCGGTTCAATTGGACCACGACACCCCGCCCAACCAGGCTCACCGGGCGGAAGTCTCGAAACTGCTCGTTCATCCGCATTTCCGCGGACGGGGCGTCGCCAAGGCCCTCATGACCGAGCTCGAGAAGCGGGCGAACGAACTGGGCCGCAGCCTGATAACCTTGGACACGAGGACAGGCGACAGGGCGGAGTCGCTCTACCGCTCGCTGGGCTACGAGACCGCGGGCATTATTCCCGCCTACGCCAGGAACCCTTTCGAAGACCGCCTCGATCCCACCACGTTCATGTACAAGATGCTCTGAAAGACGGTGTCTGTAGGACTTGGCCGCGGCCAGCAGGGGCCGGGCCTCCGGACTGCGCCAGAGGCCCGGCCCTTGGCCGTCAGCGTCCCCCGACCGCGCCGTCGCGGCGCTGGTCGGCGCCGCCGACGAAGCCGTCCCCGGTCACCTGGATGATCGACAGGCCGCTGGTCAGGCTGCGCACCGAGACGGGATGGCCGAGCGCTTCCAGGCCGGCCTGCAAATCCGCCGCGTCGCCCGGGCCCGTGACCCCGGGAATTGCCGTCTCCAGCTCGGTGTTGCTGTTGCGGTTGCCGTAGTGCGGGCTGTTGATGGCCTCCTGGGGATCGAGGCCGAAGTCGATCATGTTCATGATCGATTGGGCCGTGTAGCCGATGATGCGCGAGCCGCCCGGCGAGCCGGTCACGATCTCGACCTTGCCGCCCTCGTCGAAGACGATCGACGGCGACATGGAGCTGCGCGGCCGCTTTCCGGCCTCGACACGGTTGGCGACGGGGTTTCCCGCGCTGTCGGTGGGCGAGAACGAGAAGTCGGTGAGCTCGTTGTTCAACAGGAAGCCATGGACCATGACCCCGTTGCCGAAGGAGCTTTCGACCGTCGTCGTCATGGAGAGCGCATTGCCATCGCGGTCGACGATCGACACGTGGCTGGTGCCGCTCGACTTGATCGTCGGATCGGGACCGGCGGCGCCAAAGGCACCGGGAGGATCGCCCGGCAAGGCCGTCCCCATGTCCGTGTCCCCGATCAGCGCGGCCCGGCTTGCCAGGTAGGCGTCGTCGAGCAGACCGGCGACGGGCACGGGAACGAAATCCGAATCCGCGACATAGAAGTTGCGGTCGGCGAAGGCCAGGCGGCCGGCCTGGGCGAAGAGATGCGCCGCCTCGACGCTGACCGGCGCGAAAGCGCTCAGGTCGAACGACCGAAGAATTCCCAGCATCTGCCCGACCGCGATGCCGCCGGAGGACGGCGGCCCCATCCCGCAGACCTCGTGCCCGCGGTAGTCGACGCAGACGGGCGCGCGTTCGATCACCCGGTAGCCCGCCAGATCGGAAAGCGCCATGTCGCCCGGAATGTTCAGATCGCCGGTGACGGCGGCGACGATGTCCGCGGCGATCGGCCCCGTATAGAAAGCGTCGGCGCCTCGGCGCGCGAGGCGCTTGAGGGTCTGGGCGTAAGGCCGGTTGCGCATCCGGGTGCCCGCCGGCTTCGCCTCGCCGTCCGGCGTGGTGAAGTACGCGAAGGCCGTCGGATCGCGGAAGAACAGGCGGGGCTCGCCCGGCACGTTCCTGGCGAGCAGGCCGGCGACCTGGCTGCTGGTCCGCTCGGTCAGCTCGCGGCCATAGCGTTCGTGCATGAGCTCCATCATGCGCGGCACGCCCGGCACGCCGACCGAAAGACCGCTCTGCCAGGCGTTGAAGAAGCCGATGGAGCTGCCGCCGTCGTCGAGAAAGCGGTCTTCCGTCGCCGCGGCGGGCGCGGCCTCGCGCGCGTCGACCGTGGTGGTCGTCCCCGTTGCGGCGTCGTAGTAGACGATGAAGGCGCCGCCGCCGAGGCCGCTGGACTGGGGCTCCACCAACCCCAGTACGGTCTGGACCGCAATCATCGCATCGGCGGCCGTCCCGCCGTTCTTGAGGACCTTCGCGCCGGCGGCCGTCGCCAGCGGATTTGCCGTCACCACCATCTCGCGCTCGGTGGTGACGGCCTGCGGCAGGTCCTGGGCCCATGCCGTCGAGTACAGCGCCGTCGCCAAACACACCGACGCGGTCAACACTTTCAATTTCATAGGTCAAACTCCCTGTTATTCCACGCTGAAAGAATCTAATTGGGCTGCAGAACCAAGGAAGGCGGCGCGCCACGCCGGACGCATCCGCCCACGAACGATCCCGCTGTGCCTCACCGGCCGCGCGGCCACTTCTCTCGTGACGCGTCGTCCGGCCAGGCGATCCATGCCGTCATCTGTTTCCCGAGAAGGTTCTGGGGCCCCGCTCCAACATCGACACGGTGCCCCAAGGTTTCACCTCCACCGGAACAACCGCGCTTCCAAGGCTGCCATTCATGGGGCCGCGATTCAACCGGCAAAATTCATCGGGCAGGTGATTCTAACGCGACGGTGCGCTGGCCGGAGCGCCGTGGGACGCGGCGCGGCCCCGCCCGCCGGCGCTCGTACCAAAGATCGTAGTCAGCCGGCCCGCACGATCTCGCCGTTCCGCGTGCAGTCGGCCGCGGCCAGGTCGACGAAGGCCCCGGTCACGGTCTCGGGGGCGGGCAGGGAAGCGGGATCCTCGCCGGGAAAGGCCTGGGCGCGCAGGGCGGTGCCCACCACGCCCGGGTCCAGCAGGTTGACGCGCAGGCCGGTCTTCGCGGCCTCGGCGGCGTAGGTCCGGACCAGGGATTCGAGCGCCGCCTTGGAGGCCGCGTAGGGCCCCCAGTAGGGGTGTGCGCGCGCGGTGACGCCCGAGGTGACGAAGACCGCGCGCCCGGCCTCGGATTGGCGCAGCAGCGGGTCGAGGCTGCGGATCAGGCGCCAGTTGGCGGTCAGGTTGACCTCGAGGACCTCGCTCCAGGTCTTGGTCGCGACGTGGCCGAGCGGCGAGAGCATGCCCAGCACCGCCGCGTTGCCGACCAGCACGTCGAGGCGGCCGAAGCGCTCGTAGAGCTGGGCGCCCAGCTGGTCGATCCTGTCGAAGTCGCGCAGGTCCAGGGGCACCAGGGTGGACGGCTCACCACCGGCCCGGCGGACCGCGTCGTCGACCTCTTCTAGGCCGCCCACGGTCCGGGCGACGAGGACGAGCCGGGCGCCCTCGGCCGCGAAGCGCCGGGCGACGGCCGCGCCGATTCCGCGCGAGGCCCCGGTGACCAGGGCGACCCGCCCGGCGAGACGGCCCGGGGCGCCGCCGCCAGCAGCGCTCATCCTCGCTAGTACCCCTTGATCTTCTTCACCGCCCCGCGACAGCCGGTTTCGCCGCCGGCCAGGAGAAGCAGGGCGATGAGCATGCCGACCGCGGCATAGACGAGGGCCTCGCTCGTCACCGGGACGGCGGGCTCGAAGGCCTTCATGGTCTCCTCGGCGATGCTGGGATCGAAGTGCGCGATGAAGGAAGTCGGGCGCTCCAGCGGGTTGGCCAGGGTGAGCGTGTTGTAGGCGGTCTCCAGGTCGCCGACGGCGTCGACCCGGGCCAGCTCGCGCTCGGCCGTCCCGGTCGCCGCGTTGCTGCCGCTCGCCCGCAACTCCTCGAGATAGGTCTCCAGGGTCTGGCCCTGGCTCTGGGCGTCCTTGAGCAGCCGGGCGACGTCGAGGCGCGCCTGGTCGAGCATGCCGCCCAGGCGTTGCAGGTACTGCTGAAAGAACGCCGGGAACTGGGCGAAGCCGGCGGCGCCGAGGATCGCGGCCAAGCCATTGAGAATTCGTCCGATCATGATGTCCTGGACTATGCGGCCCGGTGGTTAAGGGGAGGTTAGTGCTAGGCCAGCTCCGCCAGGAGCGTGAGCTGGGCCGGCTGCTCGTTCTCCTCCCGGTCGCTCAGCCGGATCGGATAGTCGCCGGTAAAGCAGGCATCGCAGTATTGCGGGGCCGGGTCGTTACGGCCCGCTTCGCCCATGGCCCGGTACAGGCCGTCGAGCGAGACGAACGCCAGGCTGTCCACGCCGATGTGCCGGGCCATGCCGTCCAGGTCCATTTGCGCGGCCAGCAGTTCCTCGCGCGCGGGCGTGTCGATGCCGTAGAAGCAGGAGTGCGCGGTCGGTGGCGCGGCGATGCGCATGTGCACCTCCGTGGCGCCGACCGCGCGGACCATCTCGACGATCTTGATCGAGGTCGTGCCGCGCACGATCGAATCGTCCACCAGCACCACCCGCTTGCCCTCCAGCATGGACCGGTTCGTGTTGTGCTTCAGCTTGACGCCCAGGTGGCGGATCTGCTGGGCCGGCTCGATGAAGGTCCGGCCCACGTAGTGGTTGCGGATGATGCCCAGCTCGAAGGGCAGACCGGCGCACTCGGCATAGCCGATGGCCGCGGGCACGCCGGAATCGGGGACCGGGACGACCACGTCGGCCGGCACCTGGCTTTCGCGCGACAACTCCGCGCCGATGCGCTTGCGGGCCTCGTAGACGCTCGTCCCTTCGACCACGGAGTCGGGGCGCGAGAAGTAGATGTACTCGAAAATGCAAAACCGGCGCGGGGCCGGCGTGAAGGGACGCAGGGAGTGGACCCCGGATTCGTCGAGCACCACCATCTCGCCCGGCTCGACGTCGCGCACGAACTCGGCCCCGATGATATCGAGCGCGCAGGTCTCCGAGGCCACGATATGGCTGCCGTCGATCCGGCCGAGGACCAGCGGGCGTACGCCGCGAGGGTCGCGCACGCCGACGACGCAGGTGTCGGTCAGTCCGACCAGGGAATAGGCACCCTCGACCTGGCGCAGGGCGTCGATCATGCGGTCGACCACGCTGCTCGCCCGGGAGGTCGCGACCAGATGGACGATGACCTCGGTGTCCATGGTCGACTGGAACAGCGAGCCGCGCTCGACCAGCTCCCGGCGCCGGGCCAGGGCGTTTGTCAGGTTGCCGTTGTGGGCCAGCGCGAAGCCGCCGAACTGCAGCTCGGCGAAGATCGGCTGAACGTTGCGCAGCGCCGTTTCGCCGGTCGTCGAATAGCGCACGTGCCCGATGGCCGAATGCCCGGCGAGCCGGCCGATCACCTGTTGGCTCGAGAAGATGTCGCCGACCTGGCCCAGATCGCGGTGGGCATGGAACTGCTGGCCGTTGCTGGTGACGATTCCGGCCGCTTCTTGGCCGCGGTGCTGAAGGGCGTGCAGGCCGAGCGCCGTGTGCGGCGCCGCATCGGGATGCCCGTAGATGCCGAACACGCCGCACTCTTCGCGCAGCTTGTCGTCGTCGAACGGATCGGTGATTTTCATGTCGGCGGCGTCCGCACCCCTCACTGCGAGGTTTCGATGAGTCGCTGAAGGTCCTTCCGCTCCCGGTCCTTATACCCCGAAGTCACGGTGGGTCCAGCGGCTTTTGGTTTCGGGCTCACCAGCTCCTCGAAGGTGAAGCCGAGCTCCAGCGCGTCCTCGTCGATATCGGGCGGTTCCTCGGGCTGCAGGTGCTCGGGCACCAGGGCGTAGAGCAGGCCCGCGCCCGTTTCGATCAGCGGCAGCGTCCGCGCTTCCGAGATCCACTCGGGGAAGTCGTCCCGCGGCACCGCCCAGGCAACGAGGACCCAGATGAAACTGAGCAGCAGCGCGCCGCGCAGGACCCCGAACACCAGGCCGAGCGAGCGGTCGAGCGTGGACAGCGAGCTGTCCTGTACGCGCCGCGCGAGCAACCGCGTCAGAACCGTGAGCACCACCAGAACCGCCACGAAGATGGCCAGGCCGGTCCCGATATCGGCGACCGCCCGAATTGCGATGATGTCGCGGACGTAGGGAACGACGTATTCGAAGCCGTACAGCGTGGTCAGGGCGGCTCCCGCCCAGGCGGCCAGGGTCAGGAGCTCGTGGACGAAGCCGCGGATATAGGCGAATACGCCGGATATCACCAGGATCGCGAATACCAGAGCATCGAGTCCGGTCAATAGAAAGCCCTCCTTGGCGAGTCTCTGCCGTTGTCTCTCAACGCCCGTGCCTCACCCCGGCTCCTTCTTCGGCCGGATATTATTGCGTTTGCCTGGCGGTGAACAGCGCCACCAGGTCCTGCAAATGTGCGATCTCGACCAGCGCCGGCCCGGCGGCGGTCCCGTAGTCGGCCTTGCGGTCGGCCTTGCCGCGGCGCTTAGGTACGAGCGCCCGTCCGAAGCCGAGCTTCGCCGCCTCCTTCAGCCTGGCGGCGCTCTGGCTGACGGCGCGCACCTCGCCCGACAAGCCGATCTCGCCGAATATCACGGTGTCCTCCTCTACGGGGTCGTCGGTCGCGGCCGACACCAGGGCGGCCGCCACGGCCAGGTCCGCCGCCGGCTCGGTGATGCGCAGGCCACCGGCGATATTCAGATAGACATCGCGGCCCGCCAATACCAGCCCGCAGCGCGCCTCGAGCACGGCGAGCACCATGGCCAGCCGGGCGCCGTCCCAGCCGACCACCGCGCGCCGCGGCGTCGCGAGCGGCGAGGGCGAGACCAGGGCCTGGATCTCGACCAGCAACGGGCGCGTGCCCTCGAGCCCGGCGAAGACCGCCGACCCCGAGACGTGGCCCCGTCGTTCGGCGAGGAACAGGGCCGAGGGGTTGGCCACTTCGATCAGGCCGCCGTCGGTCATTTCGAACACGCCGATCTCGTCAGTCGGGCCGAATCGGTTCTTTACCGCGCGCAGAATTCGGAACTGATGGCCCCTCTCGCCCTCGAAGTAAAGCACCGTGTCGACCATGTGCTCCAGCACCTTCGGACCGGCTATGGCGCCGTCCTTGGTGACGTGACCGACCAGCACCACGGTGAATCCGCGACGCTTGGCAAGGCGAATCAGCTCCTGCGCGCTGGCCCGCACCTGCGCCACGGTGCCCGGTGCTGAATCCAGGCTGTCGACAAAGAGGGTCTGGATCGAGTCGATCACCACGATCCTGGGCGCCTCGGGGCCGTCCAGGCTGGCCACGATGTCGCGGACCGAGGTGGCGGCGGCGACCTGCACGCCTGCGCCGCCGAGACCCAGGCGGCGCGCCCTGAGGGCGATCTGGTCCACCGATTCCTCGCCGGAGATGTAGGCCGAGCCGGCCGGCGCCCCGCCCTTGCCAGCGTCCAGCGCCGCAACGGCCTGCAGCAGCAGGGTCGACTTGCCGATTCCCGGATCGCCGCCGATCAGGATCGCCGAGCCGCCGACCAGGCCGCCCCCGCAGACCCGGTCGAGCTCGCCGATGCCGGTCGCCTGCCTGGGGGCCGGTTCTCCCTGGCCGTCCAGGCCGACGAACGCGAGCCGCCGGCCGCCGCCCCGGCCGCCGCGTCCGAGGCCGCCGGGCGCCAGCTCGCGCGGCGCCTCCTCGACGATGCTGTTCCACGCGTCGCAGGCCTCGCAGCGGCCGCTCCATTTCGCAGAGGCGGCCCCACAGGACTGGCAGACGTAACGCGACGGGCGTTTAGCCAAGTTGAAACAGACGTCCCTCTTGCCGGTGCCGGGCCGTCAAAGCGCACGCACCTCCATTTCGATCGGCCCCTCCGCATTGCCGTGGATGAACTGTTCCACGTAGGGGTTGCCGGAGCGGTCGACCTCCGCCGTCGGGCCGGCCCAAATGATCCTGCCTTCGTAGAGCATGGCGATGCGGTCGGCGATCTTCCGGGCACTGGCCATGTCGTGGGTGATGGACAGCGCCGTGGCGCCCAGCTCGCGGACGCATTTGACGATCAGGTCGTTGATGACGTCGCCCATGATCGGGTCCAAGCCGGTTGTCGGCTCGTCGAAGAAGATGATCTCGGGTGTGGTGGCGATCGCCCGGGCCAGGCCGACGCGCTTGCGCATGCCGCCCGACAGCTCGGCCGGCCAGAGCTCGCCGACATTCTCGCCCAGCCCCACGGCGGCCAGCTTCGCCAGGGCGATCTCCTTGGCCTCGTCGCGCGGCACGGACTGGCCCTGGACCAGGCCGAAGGCGACGTTCTCCCAGACCGGCATGGAATCGAACAGGGCCGCGTTCTGGAACAGCATGCC
Organism: uncultured Kiloniellales bacterium; assembly: GCA_947259625.1. Taxonomy (GTDB): domain Bacteria; phylum Pseudomonadota; class Alphaproteobacteria; order Kiloniellales; family JAKSDN01; genus CAMYKD01. Next base: position 14,025 of record CAMYMY010000165.1, read on the forward strand.
GAACTTGCGCCGCACCCGCTCGAGGTCCTGGCCGTGCAGGCCGACGACCTCCTCGCCGTCGACCTGGATGCTGCCGGCTTCGGCGTGCAGCAGGCCCAGGATGCATTTCAACATCACCGACTTGCCGGTGCCCGAGCCGCCGATCACCACCACGGACTCGGACTGGCCGACGTCCAGATCCAGTCCGTCGAGCACGACCTTGTCGCCGAAGGCCTTGCACAGGCCGCGCATGCGGATTTTCGGAACGGTCTCGGTCATCGCGCGAAAAATATCTCGGTGATGAAGTAGTTGAAGCAGAAGATCAGCATCGACGCGGAGACCACCGCGTTGGTCGTGGCCGTGCCGACGCCCTGGGCGCCGCCCTTGGAATTGTAGCCGTGGTAGCAGCCCATCAGGGTGATCAGGAAGCCGAACACGCCGGCCTTCACCAGGCCCGAGACCACGTCCATCGTTTCCACGAAGTCCATCGTGTTCTTGATGTAGTTGCCGGGATTGAAGCCCAGCTTGAAGATCGACACCACGTAGCCGCCGAAGACGCCAATCGCGTCGGCCACGAGCACGAGGATCGGCAGCATCGTGACCCC
>CAMYMY010000166.1 GCA_947259625.1 uncultured Kiloniellales bacterium
ACTCGCTCCGGGCCATGGGCATGGAGCGGCATGTCCTGCACGCCAGCCGCGGGACCGGCCAGCCAGAGCTGCGTTCTGGTATCGATGACCACGTGCGCGCCGTCGTCGGGAGCGAATTGCTGCAGCTTCACGAAGATCGTGGTGCCGTCCTTACTGCGCGGCGAGTGGCGCGAGCCCGGCGGATTGCGCACATAGGTCCCGGCCGGATAGTCGGCACGATCGTCGGAAAACGTGCCGGCGAGGACCAGGAACTCCTCGCCGCCACCGTGTGTGTGCGGCGAGAAGCGGCTGTTCGGCGCGTAACGGACGACGCTGGTCGCGCGGCGGTCGCCGTCCTCGCCGTCGCGCTCCAGCATGCGCCTTTGCACCCCGGCCACGGGCGAGTCGACCCAGGCCATCTCCTCCGTCTGCAGGACCGCGCGCTGGCCCAGGTCGGCGTTGATCTGCATGTCTCGTCTCCTTGCTTTGGTGTTACGACAGCCCGTCGGTTCCAGCCCCGCAGACCAGCGCAGTGGCGGGCGCGTCGGGCGCGGTCTCGACGCGGCCGGTCATGAGCGCCGCGAGGGCGGCCGCGCCGGACAGCTCGGCGGCGATGCCCAGCTCGAACCACAGCCAGCGGGCGGCGGCGCGCATCTCTTCGTCGCTTACCAGGACGATCTCGTCGACGTGGCGGGCGATGATCTCCAGGTTGATCTCCGCGCTCCGGCGCGGGGCCAGCGTGCCGGCCTCGGTCTCGATGGCGGACAGGGTGACGAGCTGTCCCGCGGCAAGGCTCTCTTTCAAGGTCGGTGCGCCGGCCGGCTCGACGCCGACCACCCGGATGCCGGGCTTCAGCGCCTTGACCGCCGTGGCGATGCCGGAAATCAGGCCGCCGCCGCCGATCGCGACCAGCAGCAGGCCGGTCTCCGGCGCGTCCTCCAGGATCTCCAGCCCGACCGTGCCCTGGCCGGCGATCACCGCCGGGTCGGCGAAGGGGTGGAGGTAGGTGAGGCCCTCCTGTGCGGCGGCCGCCAGCGCCGCCTCGTTGGCCTCGTCCCAGACCGCGCCCTCGGTACGCACCTCGGCGCCCCAGGCCGCGAGCTTGGCCGCCTTGGCCGGCGGCGTGCTCGCCGGCAGGTAGATCACGGCGCGAGTTGCCGCCTGGCGGGCGGCATAAGCGACCGCCAGGCCGTGGTTGCCGCCCGAGGCGGTAATGATGCCGCGGCGGACCTGGCCGTCGTTCAGGCTCAGCAGCTTGTTGGTGGCGCCGCGCGGCTTGAACGAGCCGGTAACCTGCAGGCACTCGAGCTTGAGCCGGAGCGCACCCGGCGCCGGGTCGTCCTTGAGCGGCGCGGCGTCGATCAAGGGCGTGCGCCGCACCCGCCCGGCGATCCGCCGGGCCGCGGCCTTGATGTCGGCGAGCCCAACCGGCGCAGGCTGTGAGCTGCCCGGCGTCATGCGCCCCGGCCCGTCAGCTCCAGCCACGCCTCCTCGGTAAGCGTGGCCACGCCCAGTTCCTCGGCCTTGCGGGCCTTCGAGCCCGCGTCGGCGCCGACCACGACGTAGTCGGTCTTCCTGGAGACCGAGCCGGCGACCTTGGCGCCCAGCGCCTCGGCCCGCGCCTTGGCCTCGCCTCGGCCCATGTTGGCCAGCGTGCCCGTGAACACCACCGTCTTGCCGGCGACCGGCGAATCGGCGGCTGCGGCGGGCGCGGCGGCGGCCTCGATCCGGACCTGATCGACCAGGCGGTCGAGCACCTGCTGATTATGCGGCTCGGCGAAGAAGCCGATCAGGTCGGCCGCCACCGAGGGGCCGATTCCGTCGATGTTGACCAGGTCTGCGTACTCGGGGCTCTCTGCATCCTGTGCCGCCGTCAAGGCCCAGGCCAGGGCCTCGAGGGTTCCGTAGTTGCGCGCCAGCAGCTTGGCGGTCGACTGCCCGACCTGGCGGATGCCGAGCGCAAAGATGAAGCGGTCGAACGCGATCCGCCGCCGCGCCTCGATGGCATCGAACAGCTTGCCGGCCGAAGTCTCGCCCCAGCCCTCGCGCTCGGCGAGCGGCGTCTCGCCTTCGGCGTTCCGCTCGGCCAGGGTGAAGAGGTCGGCCGGGCTTGTCAGAGCGCCTTCCTCGAAGAAGGCGCGTACGTGCTTGTCGCCCAGGCCCTCGATGTCGAAGGCGTCGCGCGAGACGAAGTGCCTCAGGCGCTCGACAGACTGGGCGGGGCAGATCAGCCCGCCGGTGCAGCGCCGGGCCGCTTCGCCGGGCTCGCGCACCGCCAGGCTGTCGCACTCGGGGCAGCGATCGGGGAACGTATAGGGCCGGCTGTCCTTGGGGCGCTTCTCAGTAACGACCGACACCACCTGCGGGATGACGTCGCCGGCGCGCTGGATGATCACGTGGTCGCCCTCGCGAACGTCCTTGCGGGCGATCTCGTCTTCGTTATGCAGGGTGGCGCGGCTCACGACCACGCCGCCCACGGTGATCGGCTCCAGGTTGGCGACCGGCGTAAGCGCGCCGGTGCGCCCGACCTGTATGGTGATGCTGTTCAGCCTCGTCTCGGCCCGCTCGGCCGGGAACTTGTGAGCGATCGCCCAGCGCGGCGCGCGGGACACGAAACCCATGCGCTCCTGCCAGTCGAAGCGGTTGACCTTGTAGACGATGCCGTCGATGTCGTAGGGCAGCTCGGCGCGCGCGCCGAGGATCTCGGCGTAGAGGGCGAGCACCGCCTCCAGGTCGCCGCAGACCCGGGCCTCCGGATTGGTCGGAAAACCCCAGGACCGCAGGCGCTCCAGGAACTCCCAATGGGTCCCGGCCACCGGGGCGCTGATCTCGCCCAGGGAATAGGCGAAGAGGGTGAGCGGCCGGCCGGCCGTGACCTTCGTGTCGAGCTGCCTGAGCGAGCCCGCGGCCGCATTGCGCGGGTTGGCGAAGACCTTGGCGCCCGCGGCTTCCTGCTGTCTGTTCATTTCGGCGAAGTCATTGCGCCGCATGTAGACCTCGCCGCGCACCTCGAGCACCTCGGGCACGCCCGCCGGCAAGACGAGCGGCAGGGCGGCGAGGGTGCGCAGGTTGGCGGTAACGTTCTCGCCCTCGCTGCCGTCGCCGCGGGTGGCGCCCTGCACGAAGCGCCCCTGCTCGTAGCGCAGCGAGATCGACAGGCCGTCGATCTTGGGCTCGGCCACGACCTCGACCGGTTCCTCGGCGCCGAGGTTGAGGAAGCGGCGGATGCGGGCGAAGAAGTCGGCGACGTCCTCTTGGTCGAAGGCGTTGGCGAGCGAGAGCATCGGCACGGCATGGCGCACCTTGGCGAAACCTTCCGCCGGTGCCGCGCCGACCCGCCGCGACGGGCTGTCGGGCCGGATCAGCCGGGGAAAGCGCGCCTCGATCGCCTCGTTGCGCAGCCTGAGGGCGTCATACTCGGCATCGGAGATCTCCGGCTGGTCCCGCCGGTAGTAGAGCTCGTCGTGCCATGCGATCTCACGGGCCAGCCGCTCGAGCTCCCGCGCCGCTTCGTCGTCGCTCAGCGCCTCGACGGGAGGCTCAGCGGATTTCGGGGCCATGCTCAGGCCGCTCCCATGAGGCGGTCGGCGGCGGCACGCGCCTCGTCGGTCACCTCGGCGCCGGACAGCATACGGGCGATCTCCTCGCGGCGCTCCCCGGCCGAGACCCGGCCGACCCGCGTGGCCAGGCGCTCGCCTTCGGGCTCCTTGCGGACCCGCCAATGGTAGGCCGCGCGGGCGGCGACCTGTGGACTGTGGGTGACGACCAGCACCTGGCGGTCGTGCGCCAGGCGCGCCAGCCGCTCGCCCACGGCATGCGCGGTGGCGCCGCCGACGCCGCTGTCGACCTCGTCGAAGACCAGAGTCTTGGCCGGGCCGACCCGGGCCAGCACCACCTTGAGGGCGAGCAGGAAGCGGGACAGCTCGCCGCCCGAGGCGATGCGCCCCAGCGGGCCGGGCGGGGCGCCCGGGTTGGTCACCGCCTCGAAAGCGATCCGGTCCAGGCCGCCGGCGCCCCAGTCGGCCTCCGCCAGGCGCTCGACACGCGTGCGGAAGATCGCCTTCTCGAGCTTGAGCGGCGGCAGTTCGGTATTGACCGCCCGGTCGAGGGTCTGCGCCGCGTCCCGGCGGCGCTGGCTCAGCTCCTCGGCGGCGGCAAGGTAGAGCTCGCGCGCCGCCGCGTTTTGCCGGTCCAGTTCGGTCAGCCGCTCGGCGCCGCTGTCGATACCGGCCAGGCGGGCGGCCAGAAGCTCCCGGAGGTCGGCCAGAGCGTCGACCTCGGTACCGTGCTTGCGGGCCAAGTCCTTGAGGGCGAAGTAGCGATCTTCGATCTGTTCCAAGCGCCCAGTGTCGAGTTCCAGATCGGCCGACAGTGAATGAATCAAGGCGAGTGCTTCCTCGGTCTCGGCGGCGGCGCGCTCGAGCGCCGCCAGCACCGGCTCAAGTCGGCTGCCGGCCTTGTCCGCGGCGCGCTCCAGCACACGACGCGCGCTGCCCAGCGTCTCTTCGGCGCCACTATCGCCACCGCCACCCGACAGGCTCGCGACCGCGTCGGCCATCGCATCGATCAGCTTTTCCCGGTGCTGCAGCAGACTGCGTTGCTTGGCCAGCGCCTCCGCCTCGCCGGGCTGCGGCTGAAGGGTGTCGAGTTCGGACACCGCATGGCGCAGGAAGTCCTCGTCACGGCGGCTTTGCTCCAGTTCGCGTTCGGCCTCGGCGCGCGCCTCGAGCGCGACGCGCCAAGCCTGCCAGAGTTCGGCGACACGCCCGGTCGAGGGGGCGCTGCCGGCATAGGCGTCGAGCAGGCCACGGTGCGTCGCGCCATCGAGCAGGCCGCGCTGCTCGAACTGCCCCTGAACCTCGATCAGGGAATCGCCCAGGTCGCGCAGCAGGGCGATACTGATCGGCTGATCGTTTATGAAACCGCGGCTGCGGCCGTCGGCACCAAGGGTGCGGCGCAGGACCAGCAGGCCGCCTTCCGGCTCGAGCCCCTGCTCGGACAGCAGGGCCAGCGCCGAATGACCGGGCAGCACCTCGAATACGGCCGACACGACGGCCCGTTCGGCGCCCGGGCGCAGCAAGCGCGCGTCGGCCCGGCTGCCGAGCGCCAGGCCCAGGGCGTCGAGCAGGATCGACTTGCCCGCGCCGGTTTCGCCGGTCAGAACGCAGAGTCCGTTGTCGAAGCTCAAATCCAGGCGGTCGATGAGGACCACGTCCCGGATCGCCATACTGACCAGCATGCCGACCTTTGGTATCAGTTCGTCTTCCAGGCCCGCGCGATCCAGGAGTCGTCTTGCTCCTCGGGCGTCAACTCCACGCCGTCGAGCAGCGCGTAACTGTCCATATACCACTCGCTGCCCGGATAGTTGTAGCCGAGCACTGCGGCGGTCGCCCGCGCCTCGCGCGTGATGCCCAGCGCAAGATAGCATTCGACCAGTCGATGCAGTGCCTCGGTGACGTGGCTCGTGGTTTGAAATTGCTCGACCACAGTACGGAATCGGTTGATCGCCGCCAAGTGCTGGTCCCGCGACTGATAGAAGCGGCCGACCGACATGTTCTTGCCGGCCAGATGGTCGCGCGCCAAGTCCGCTTTCAGGGCCGCATCGCGGGCATACTTGCTCTGGGGGAAGCGGCGCTGCAGTTCCTCGAGCGACTGCAACGCCAACCCGGTCATTTTCTGGTCGCGCTCGATGTCCGAGATTTGCTCGTAGTAACTGAGCGCTTTCAGATAATAGGCGTAGCTGACGTCGCGGTTGCCCGGATGAAGCTGGATGAAGCGATCAAGGGCGGCGATCGTATCGTCGTAAGCGTTGTCCTGGTAATGCGAATAGGCGGCCATGAGCTGCGACTTGGAAGCCCAGACGGAGTAGGGGTGCTGGCGTTCGACCTCGTCGAACAGGCGCGCCGCTGCCTTGTACTCGCCCGCCCGAAGAGTGTTCATGGCCTGGTTGTACAGATCCTCGACCGGTCGTTCGACATATTCCGGAACGTCGTCGCTGCTGCAGGCGACAAGCACGAAGACCACCATGACAGCTGTTAGAACAGGTCCTGTCCGGCCAAGTGTTTGGCGGATGAAATGCACGACACTCATGCCTTTTCGTATCATCCCGAGACTAAGAAACACTGAACCCGGCTATCCGCTGAATTTTCGGCCGCGCGAAGACCAGTCGCGCGAAGACTATAAGTCCAAGGCCCCGGCGCCTCAAGCGGCTCGGCAAAACAGAACGACCACCCGCCGGGCCTACGAGAGGCGCTCGATCGTGGAATTCGACGTTCAGGTGGGGGCCGCCACCGCCCGGTCAGGCCGGACCGCCCCGCCGGCCAGTCTCGTGCGGGCATAGGGTCCATCGCTCCGCAGATCGCGCCAGCGCCAGGCGCTGTCATCTGAGAACAGTGCCCGCAAGAGCCGCAGAGTCAACGTATGGCCGGCCCGCACGCCGCGGAAGTGGCCGAGCAGCGGACCGCCCAGCAGATACAGATCCCCGATCGCATCCAGAACCTTGTGCCGTACGAACTCGTTCTCGAAGTGCAGACCGCCCTCGTTCAGAATCCGGTCTCCGTCGATGACGACGGCGTTGTCCAGCGAACCGCCGAGTGCCAGGCCCATCGTCCGAAGCATGTCGACCTCATGCAGGAAGCCGAAGGTTCGGGCCCGTGCCACTTCATGCTTGTAGGTTCCGTTGTCCATCGAGAGGGACCAGTGCTGGCGGCCAACCACCGGATTGTCGAATTCGATTTCAAAGTCCAGGCTGAATCCCTCGGCAGGCATCAACGCCGCCCGGCGGTGCGGCTCGCAAACCGAGATCGGTTTGAGAATCTCCAGAACCCGGCGCGGCGCCATTTGCTCCTCGATGCCGGCGCGCTCGATCATGGCAACGAAAGGCGCCGCGCTACCGTCCATTGCCGGCACCTCGCTGCCATGCAATTCGACCAAGACATTGTCGATGCCGCAGCCGAAAAGAGCCGACATGAGGTGCTCTACGGTGGCAACCGTGACGCCCTCGCGATTGGCAAGGGTGGTACAGAGCGGTCGTTCGATTGCGTTCTGCCAGGTTGCCTGGATCTCGACCGGCCGGCCCGCTACATCCGTGCGGAGAAACCGGACACCCGTGCCCGGTTGGGCCGGATGCAGAACCATCACCGCATCCGAACCGGAATGCAATCCGACGCCGGAGCAACGGCTAGTGCTCCTTAGCGTCCGCTGCCACACGAAACTCATGATGCCCCCAGTCTTCCCCGGTAACCCTCGTGGCTCCACGCCATCGTCCGTTTTCCGCGGTGTCGACTCCCGTCCGACACGTTCCCGTTTCCCGGGGTTTTTTCGCCCCTTGACCGCAAAGCCGAATCGATACTCCGTTCCTTAGCGGCGACGGAATCCCAACACTTACAATCGCGAAAAAATGCTCCTGGAAAAACAATTACATAGGTGTCACCAGCTCTCAAGTCACGGATTGTTACGAAATGTTTCTATCGCTATGCGGGTATTTTTCCGATCATGAACCCTGCCCTCAATTCGCCTGCCGGCGCAAGAAGGCCGGAATGTCCAGGAGTTCTTCTTCGGCCGCGCTGGCACCGATCGGCCCGGCCGGATCGAGCCCGGCCAGCTCGGGCTGCCGTGGCGCTTCGGCAGCCGATGGGGTCGTATCGCCCGAGGCGGCGGCCGACACCTCGGGTGTGCGGCGCTCCATCGACTCCTCGGGGGGCTCGGAGGGCCTACTGCTCT
>CAMYMY010000167.1 GCA_947259625.1 uncultured Kiloniellales bacterium
TGGCCGTCGGTTTCCTGCAGGCCCGCGGCCTGGTCAAACGGCTCGAGGCGGATGCCGTGGTCGGGTTCGGCGGCTATCCCTCTGTCCCGACGGTGTTGGCGGGCGCCCGAGCTGGGTTGCGCGTCGTGCTGCATGAGCAGAACGCGGTTCTCGGCCGGGCCAACCGGCTCCTGGCCTCGCGGGCGCAGGCCATCGGCACCTGCTTCGCCCGGGTCGAAGGTCTTAACCCCGCCGGCCAAGCCACGGTGACGGTGACCGGCAACCCGGTACGTCCGGCCATCACCGAAGTCGGCCGTGGGCCCTATGTCCCGCCCGACCAAGCCGGCAGGCTGCGGCTTCTGGTGACCGGCGGCAGCCAGGGCGCGCGCGCCTTCAACGATGTCGTCCCCGCGGCCGTCCAGCGCCTGCCCGAGACCCTGCGCCGCCGCCTGGAGGTCAGCCAGCAGGTGCGTGGCGACGCTCTCCAGCGCGTCGCAGCGGTCTACCGGGAGTGCGGGGTGGCGGCGCACCTTGCCGGGTTCCTCGAAGACATGCCGGAGCGCCTGGCCGGCGCCCACCTGGCCATCTGCCGCGCGGGCGCTTCGACCATAGCCGAGCTGGCTGCGACCGGCCGGCCGGCCATCTTGGTGCCCTACCCCTTCGCTACGGACGACCACCAGACCGCCAACGCCCAGGCCCTGGTCGATGCCGGCGGCGCCTGGCTGATTCCGGACCGGTCGCTGAGCCCCGAGGTTCTGGCCGACCGGCTTGGCGCTCTCTTCGCGACACCCGCGCTATTGGCCCGCGCCGCCCAGTGCGCGGGCGCATTCGCCCACCCGGACGCCGCCCGGCGACTGGCCGATCTGGTGTTCCCGGAGACCAATTCCAATGGGGGCGAGGAGCCGGACCGCGGCGAAAGAAACGAGGCCGCCGCATGAGAGGCCTGCCACTCAATCTGGGCACTATCCATTTCGTCGGCATCGGCGGGATCGGCATGTCCGGCATCGCGGAGATCCTGCACAACCTGGGCTACCATGTGCAGGGCAGCGATATCGCAGAGAACCCCAACGTACAGCGCCTGCGGAAACTCGGCGTCAAGGTGACGATCGGCCACGCGCCGGCGAACGTCGACGAGGCCCAGGTCGTCGTGATCTCCTCGGCGGTCAAACCCGACAATCCGGAGGTCCTCGCCGCGCGCGAGCGATTCGCACCGATCGTGCGCCGGGCCGAGATGCTGGGCGAACTGATGCGGCTCAAGTGGTCGGTCGCCGTCGGCGGCACCCACGGCAAGACCACCACCACCTCGATGGTCGCCGCGATGCTCGATGCCGGCGGCCTCGACCCGACCGTCATCAACGGCGGCATCATCAACGCCTATGGCACCAACGCCCGTCTGGGCGAGGGCGACTGGATGGTGGTCGAGGCCGACGAAAGCGACGGCAGCTTCGTGAAGCTGCCGGCCACCATAGCGGTCGTCACCAATATTGATCCGGAGCATATGGATCACTACGGCTCGGCCGAGGCCCTGCACGGCGCTTTCGAGACCTTTATCGAGAACATCCCCTTCTACGGCTTCGCGGTGCTGTGCATCGACCACCCGGTGGTCCAGTCGCTGATCGGGCGCATCGAAGACCGCCGCATCGTGACCTATGGGCTGAGCCCTCAGGCCGAGGTGCGCGCTACGAACATCGTGAACGAGCCTGAGGGAACCCGCTTCGACGTCGTGCTGACCTATCGGAGACAGGACGCGGAGCACACGATCCAAGATCTGGTCCTGCCCATGCTGGGCCGGCACAACGTACAGAACGCGCTCGCCGCCGTCGCCATAGCCGGCGCGCTCGACCTGGAAGAGCCGGTGATCCGCAAAGGGCTCGCCGACTTCGCCGGCGTCAAGCGGCGTTTCACCAAGACCGGAGAGGTCGGCGGCGTCATGGTCATCGACGACTACGGCCACCATCCGGTGGAGATCGCAGCCGTCCTGAACGCCGCCCGGCAGGCCACCGAGGGCAAGGTCGTCGCGGTCGTTCAACCGCATCGCTACTCGCGCCTGGCCGCCCTTTTCGAGGATTTCTGCAGCTGCTTCAACGACGCCGACCAGGTCATCGTGGCCGAAGTCTACCCTGCCGGCGAGTCGCCGATCGAGGGCGCCAGCCGCGACGCCCTGGTCGAGGGACTGCGTGCCCATGGCCACCGGCACGCCCAGCCCCTGGACAGCGAGCGGGACCTGCCCCGCCTGATCCGCGAGCTGACCGCGCCGGGAGACATGGTGGTCTGTCTTGGCGCCGGCAACATCACGGCCTGGGCGAATGCCCTGCCGCAGCAGTTGGCCGAGCCGTCGAACGCCGGCGATTCGAAGCCGGCGGGGACGGGGCCATGATGCCGATGACCGCGCCGCCAGCATCCCGCTTGATCGACCGGCTGCCGCCCGTGCGCGGCCGCCTGAGCGAGAACGCGGCGCTCGCGGGCATCACCTGGTTCCGGGTCGGCGGTCCGGCCGAAGTGATGTTCCGGCCGGCCGATCGCGAGGACCTGTCGGCCTTCCTGCAGGCCAAGCCGGCGGACGTGCCGGTCACGGTGATCGGGGTCGGATCCAACCTGCTGGTCCGCGATGGCGGCGTGCCGGGCGTCGTGCTGCGCCTGGGTCGCGGCTTCGTCGAGATCGCCGTCGAGGGCAATGACCTTGTGTGCGGCGCCGGGGCCCTCGACCTCAACGTGGCGACCGCCGCCCGACGCGCGGGCCTCGGCGGGCTCGAGTTCCTGTGCGGCGTGCCCGGCACGCTCGGCGGCGCGCTGCGCATGAACGCAGGCGCCTATGGCCGGGAGACGAAGGACGTCGCGGTCTGGGCCGAGGCCGTCGACCCCCGGGGCCGGATACACCGGCTGGACTCGGAGGCGCTGGGCTTCGCCTATCGCCGCTGCGCGGTGCCGCAGGACTGGATCTTCCTGGGCGCCCGCCTATGCGGCGGACCGGACGAGCCGGACGCGATTGCCGCGCGCATGGCCAAGATCCAAGAGACGCGGGCCGAGAGCCAGCCGCTGCGCACCCGCACCGGCGGCTCGACCTTCAAGAACCCGCCCGGGGCGAAGGCCTGGCAGCTGATCGACCAGGCCGGCTGCCGCGGCCTCAGGCGCGGCGGCGCCATGGTCTCCGACAAGCACTGCAACTTCCTGATCAACACCGGCGACGCCACCGCGGCCGACTTGGAAAAGCTGGGCGAGGAGGTGCGGCGGCGGGTGCGTGCGGCGAGCAGCGTCGAACTCGACTGGGAGATCCGCCGGATCGGGGTTCCCGCCGACGAGCCGAATTCGGAGGGTTCCGCATGACCAAGCGCGTCGCTGTCCTCATGGGCGGCCCCTCGGCCGAGCGGGAGGTCTCGCTGGTGAGCGGCCGAGAGTGCGCCGCCGGGCTCAGGGATGCCGGCTACAAGGTGAGTGAAATCGACGTCGGCCACGACCTGGGCGCGCTGCTCAAGGCGCTCTCCCCGCGCCCGGACGCGGTCTTCAACGCCCTGCACGGCCGGTGGGGCGAAGACGGCTGCATCCAGGGCGTCCTGAATCTGATGCAGCTTCCCTACACCCATTCCGGCCTGCTGGCCTCGGCGGTGGCCATGGACAAGCCCATGGCCAAGCAGCTCTTCGCCGCCGCGGGGCTGGCCTGTCCCGAGGGGGTCCTCGTCCACCGCGACGAGGTCCTGGCCGGCAATGTCATGGCCCGGCCTTACGTCATCAAGCCGCCGAACGAGGGCTCGAGCGTCGGCGTGCGCATCGTCACCGAAGGCGCCAACGAGCCGCCGTTGTCGGGTACGACCTGGCAATTCGGCGAAATGGTGATGGTCGAGCGTTACGTGGCCGGACGCGAGCTCACCGTGGCCGTCATGGGCGAGCGGCCGCTTGCGGTCACCGAGATCAGGCCGCAAGAGGGCTTCTACGACTACGAGGCCAAGTACACGGAAGAGCATGCCGCCAGCCACGTGGTCCCCGCGAAGGTGCCCAAGAAAATCGCGGACGAGGCCATGGACATGGCCCTACGAGCACATCAGGTGCTCGGCTGCCGCGGGATCAGCCGCGCGGACTTCCGTTACGACGACACGCGGGGCAAGCCGGGCGAGCTCTTCCTGCTCGAGGTCAATACGCAACCGGGCATGACCCCGATGAGCCTGGTCCCGGAACAAGCCGCGCATCAAGGCATCTCGTTCGCCGAGCTTTGCGCCTGGCTGGTGGAGAATGCCGCATGCGACACCTGATTGCCAAGACCCGGCCGCGCCCGGCAAAGACGCGCAACGGCAAGCCGGTCCATCCCCGCGCCCGCCCCAGGTTCGGCCGGCGGCGCGCTCTGAGCGTCGGGATCGGCATCGCGCTCGTCCTGACCCTGGCCGGCTCCGCATGGTTTTGGCACAACGGCTGGCTGGGCCGGCAGGCCGACCGCATGGCGGAGGCCGCGTATCAGCTCACAGCCGACGCCGGATTCGCGGTCGACAACGTGCTGGTCGAAGGGCGCGGACGGACGGACCAGGCCGCGATTCTGGCGGCTCTGAAAGTCCAACGCGGCACCCCCATCCTGGCGATCGACCCGCGGGCCGCCCGGGCGAGGCTGGAGGCCTTGCCCTGGGTGCGCCAGGCGACCGTCGAGCGGCGCCTGCCCAAGCTGGTCTATATCCACCTGACCGAGCGCAGCCCGCTCGCACTCTGGCAGTTGGACGGCAAGCTGTCGGTGATCGACCGGAGGGGGCAGGTGATACCGGGCGTGTCGGCGAAGCAGTTCGCCCGACTGCCGCTGGTGGTCGGCCAGGGAGCGCCCCAACACGCCGCGGCCCTGATCGCCATGCTCGACCGCGAGCCTGATCTCAGACCGCTGGTCACGGCTGCGGTCAGGGTCAGCGGACGCCGCTGGAACCTGCACCTGCGGGGTGGGATCGACGTGCGGCTGCCCGAGACCGATCCCGCCGGGGCCTGGGTGCAGTTGGCCCGGCTCGAACGGGAGCACGGCGTGCTGGGTCGCGATGTGGTGGCCATCGACCTACGGCTGCCCGGCCGGCTGGTGGTTCGCACGGCGCCGGACGCTCGCATAAGAAACGGCGTGTCCAAGGCGGGCCGCAACACCTGAGAGGCCCGGCGTGAGACGCGAGAGGGGAAGAAAGACGGATTGAGATGAGAACCGGCCTCGGCAAGACACGAAACGGTCTGACCGCCGCGCTCGACGTGGGCAGCAGCAAGGTCTGTTGCTTCATAGCCGCGACGGAGGACACCGGACGGCCGCGCGTCCTGGGCATCGGCCAACAGGCCAGCCGGGGCGTGAGGAACGGCAACGTGGTCGACATGGAGGGCTGCGAAAGCGCCATCCGGAACGCCGTGCACGCTGCAGAGCAGATGGCCGGCGATACCATCGACCAAGTTGTTGTCAATCTTTCGGGTGGTCATCCCGCCTCGAACTCGATCGGCATCGAGGTGTCCATCGCGGGTCACGAAGTCGGCGAATCCGATCTGCGCCGCGCCCTTCAACACGGCCGCCAAGTCAACGGCGCCAGCGACATGAACGGCCAGAGCCGGCGACTGATCCACTCGATCCCGGTCGGCTACAGCATCGACGACAGCCGTGGCATTCGCGATCCACGCGGCATGTACGGCGAACGGCTGGGCGTCAGGATGCATCTGGTCACCGCGGGGGCGAGCGCGGTGCGCAATCTGACGACCTGCATCGGACGATGTCACTTGAGTGTCGCCGGTTTCGTCGTTTCGCCCTACGCCGCCGGATTGGCCACCTTGGTCGAGGACGAGATGGACCTGGGCGTGACCCTGGTCGACATGGGTGGTGGAACGACCACGATCGCTTTGTTCTTCGGTGGCAACGTCATCTATACGGATTTGATCCCGGTGGGCGGCATTCACGTCACCAACGACATCGCCCGCGGGCTGTCGACCCCGGTGGCCCACGCCGAGCGGCTGAAGACGCTATACGGACATGCCATGGCCGCCGCCGCCGACGAGCGCGAGATGATCGACGTGCCCCGGGTCGGCGAGGACCAGCAAGAGAACGAGTCCCAGCAAGTTCCGCGTTCGATCCTGTTCGGGATCATACAGCCGCGCCTGGAAGAAACCTTCGAGCTGGTCCGCTCGCGTCTGGAAACCAGCGGGCTGGCCCAGGTGGTCGGGCGCCGCGTGGTGTTGACCGGCGGCGCCAGTCAACTGCCGGGCCTGCGCGACCTGGCGGCCCTGATCCTGGACAAACAAGTGCGGATCGGCCGGCCGAACCGGGCGCTGGGCCTGGCCGAGGCAACCAGCGGACCGGCCTTCGCGACCTGCGCCGGACTCTTGACCTGCGCCGTCGAGAGCAATCTGGCCGCATCCCGACAGCCAATACCGAGAACAAAGCACCCGAGCAGCTTTATGGGCCGACTTGGAGACTGGGTCCGTGAACATTTTTGAGTTCGACAATCCGGACGTCCCGACCGGATCGGGACAACCAGCCGGCCCGCCCGGCAGCGTGGGCCGAGACTCCGGCCAGTGGAGGAATCGATGACCTTGAACCTTAATGTACCAAGCGCGAAGGAGCAGCTATCCCCGCGCATCACTGTGATCGGCGTCGGCGGCGCCGGGGGCAATGCCGTCAACAACATGATCCAATCCAGCCTGGAAGGCGTCGACTTCCTGGTCGCAAATACCGACGCTCAGGCGCTTGCCCAGACGCTCTGCGACCGGAGCATCCAGCTCGGACGCAACATCACGCAGGGGCTCGGCGCGGGCTCGCGCCCCGATATCGGTCGCGCCGCGGCGGAAGAGGCCTTGGACGAGATCCTCGGCCAACTGGATGGTTCGAACATGGTCTTCGTGACCGCAGGCATGGGCGGCGGCACCGGCACCGGTGCCGCGCCGGTGATTGCCCGGGCGGCGCGAGAGGCCGGGATCCTGACGGTCGGCGTGGTGACCAAGCCGTTCCACTTCGAGGGCGTGCACCGCATGCGCCTTGCCGAATCCGGCATCACCGAACTGCAGCAATACGTGGACACGCTGATCATCATCCCGAACCAGAACCTGTTCCGAGTCGCCAACGAGAAGACCACATTCGCCGACGCCTTCAAGATGGCCGACGACGTGCTCGACTCCGGCGTGCGCGGCGTGACCGATCTCATGGTCATGCCGGGCCTGATCAACCTCGACTTCGCCGACATCCGGGCCGTCATGACCGAGATGGGCAAGGCCATGATGGGCACCGGCGAGGCCGAGGGCGAAAACCGTTCGGTCGAGGCCGCCGAAGCGGCGATCTCCAATCCGCTGCTGGACGACGTCTCCATGAAGGGCGCGCGCGGCGTCCTCATCAACATCACCGGCGGTGCCGACATGACCCTTTTCGAGGTCGACGAGACAGCCAACCGGATCCGCGACGAGATCGACCCCGAGGCGAACATCATTTTCGGCTCGACCTTCGTGCAGAGTCTTGAAGGGCGGATACGGGTCTCGGTGGTGGCGACCGGGATCGATGCGGAAGAGGTCACAGCACCGCATCCGGTGGCTCTCAGCCTGGTCTCGAGCCGGGCCGGCACCAAGGCCAGCACCAGGGCCGTCGCCGGGCCCGAGGTCACCCAGCAGGCCCAAACCGCCGCGTCACCTTCGATGGGCGGCGCATACGGTGTCCAGTCGCTTGCCGTCAACACCGACGCCAGTGATCTGGAAGCTTACGGACCCCTGATGGCCGCCGA
>CAMYMY010000168.1 GCA_947259625.1 uncultured Kiloniellales bacterium
GCTCGCCCGCCTGGCTGACGACCTGCCGCTCTTCGCCGCGCGTGCCGGCGCGGCGCCAGTGCTTCCCACGCCCTCCGCGCTCGAGGCCCGCCTTGAGGAGGTCAATCCGGACGAGCTGACGCCCAGAGAAGCGCTCGACCTGCTCTACGAGCTGAGATCTCTGATGGGCACCTAGGGGCTCCGAGCAGACAATCGGCGCCTTGCCGGCCTTTTCCCGGACTGATCCGGATCAGGGATCGATCCGGGGCCTGCGCTCAGAACGCAACGGCCATGACCACGGCTCGCGACAGCGCGGAGGACATCCGCCGGTGTCAGAGCTTTGTTATCAAGATAACCTCTAGGTAATAAGGTTATGCGGGGGAGCCGAACTAGAAGGAGTTCACATGCTGAAATCCTACCGACAAGGACCGGCCCGTCGCGGCGGACAGGGCACTTGTCCCTACTCGATTCGAGGCGCCGGCAAAGTGAGCACCTGCCGCCGTCCGGTCACGTCGCTGTAGTGCACTTCGAGTCGCCACCCTATCGCCGTCGCCCGATAGGTGGCCGGGTTGGGCAAAGGGACCCGCGCGGTGACCCGCCGGCTGTACCGGCCCGGTCCGGCGCCGGTCACGTGCGAGCCGAGGCTGACCGAGAGGTTGACCCTGCTCGACGAGCCGCCGGTCACCGCGACGCCGATGCCCGGGCCCTCAACACGCGCGGCTGATCGGGCCGATCGACGGCGCAGGCGATCAGTACGAAGCCGTAAAGCGGAGCGATGACGAAGCGGCGCATGGACCCTACATATGTGACCGCGGACCCGGCCGGGAAAAGTCCGGACGAGGCCGGGACCTTCGTGCCATAATGAAGGGGCGCGCGCCAGCCGCCGGCCGACGTGCCCGGACGACCGAATGGTAGCCAGAACGAACGCAGCTTTGCCCGACAGCCCGCCCGACACGCTTGTGCATCGCAGGCGCGCGATCGTCGATCGCGCGGCCCTGCAGGACGAGTTGGCGGCGGTGGCGGCGCGGCGACTCTCCGCGGAGCGGGCGCGGGAGGAGATCCTGGCCGTTCTCGGGGCGGCGCTGACCAAGGGTCAGGCCGAGGTCAGGAGGCGTCTGGAGGCCGGCGTTTCTGGCACCGAGACGGCGCGGGCCAACTGCTTCCTGGTCGACCAGATCGTGCGTGCCGTTTACGACCATGTGACGCAGCACCTCTACCCGCTGGCCAACCCGTCCAAGGGAGAGCGCCTGGCCCTCGTTGCCGTGGGCGGCTACGGGCGCGGCGAGATGGCGCCCCATTCGGACGTCGATCTGCTGTTTCTGCTGCCCTACAAGTTGACGCCGCACAGCGAGCAGGTGATCGAAGCGGTCCTCTACCCGCTGTGGGATCTGGGCTTCAAGGTCGGTCAAGCGACCCGTTCGATCGACGAATGCCTGCGCCTCGCGAAAGACGATTTCACGATCCGCACGGCGCTTCTGGAAGCGCGCTTCCTGTGGGGCGACCAGGCGCTCTTCGTCGACCTGAAACAGCGCTTCCAAAAAAGCCTGCAGGCGCGCACCGGCATAAATTTCATCTCGAGCCCAACATCAAGGACGGCAAGGGCGGGCTGCGCGACCTCCAGACGCTGTATTGGATCGCCAAGTACCTCTACCAGGTCGACGACGTCTCCATGTTGGTCGAGCGCGGCGTCTTCACCCGCCGGGAGGTCCAGCGCTTCGATAAAGCACATAACTTCCTGTGGACCCTGCGCTGCCATATGCACTACTTGGCCGAGCGTGCCGAGGAGCGCCTGACCTTCGATCTGCAGAAACGGATCGCGCCGCGGCTCGGCTACACCGCGCACGTCGGCACCCAGGACGTCGAGCGCTTCATGAAGCACTATTTCCTGGTCGCCAAGGACGTGGGCGACCTGACACGCATTTTCTGCGCCGTGCTAGAGGCCGAGCACAAGCGCGCGCCGCGCTTCCGTTTGCGGACACTGGCCAAACGGCGTCGCGTGCCGGGCTTCCAGATCGAAGGCGACCGCCTGACGGTCAAGGGTCTCGAGGTCTTCGCCGAGAAGCCCATCGAGATGCTGCGCATCTTTCTGGCCGCCCAGGAGCACAGCCTGGACATCCATCCGCACGCCCTGCGCTGGATCACACGCAATCTGGGCAAGATCGACAAATCGCTGCGCGAAGATCCGGAGGCCAACCGGATATTCATGAAGATGCTTACGTCCGAGAAGGATCCGGAGGTGGCGTTGCGCCGGCTCAATGAGGCCGGCGTGTTCGGCCGCTTCGTACCTGACTTCGGCCGGGTCGTGGCGCAGATGCAATACAATATGTATCATCACTACACGGTCGACGAGCACACCATCTTCGCCATCGGCGTGTTGCACGACATCGAACAGGGCCGGCTGAAGGAGGCGGCGCCGATCGCCACGGAGGTGGTCCACAAGGTGCTGTCCCGGAAGGTGCTCTACCTTGCGGTCCTGCTCCACGATATCGCCAAGGGGCGGCCCGGCGACCACTCCGAGGTCGGCGCCAAGATCGCCCAGCGGCTCTGCCCGCGGCTCGGCCTGAGCGCCGAGGAGACCGAAACCGTCGCCTGGCTGGTGCGGCACCACCTGGCCATGAGCGCCACGGCCTTCAAGCGCGACATCGACGACCCGCGGACGATCGAAACCTTCGCCGGGCTGACCCAGTCCGTGGAGCGGCTGCGCCTGCTTCTGGTCCTCACCGTGGCGGACATCCGCGCGGTCGGCCCCAACACCTGGAACAGCTGGAAGGCCGCCCTGCTCCGGGACCTCTACTGGCGTACCGAGCAGGTGCTGAGCGGCGGCCTGGCCACCGAGGCGCGCGACGCGCGGGTGAACGCGGCCAAGGAGGCGCTCGAGGCGGCGCTGGAGGGGTGGCCCAAGAAGGACGTCTCGGCGCACTTGGCGCGCGGCTATCCGTCCTACTGGCTGTCGTTCGACACCGAGACCCACGCACGTCATGCCAGGCTCGTGCGGGCCGCCGAGAAGTCCGGCGACCCGCTCACGGTCGACACCCGGGTTGATCGCTACCGCGAGGCCACCGAGGTCACGATCTACACGGCCGACCACGCCGGGCTGTTCAGCCGGATCGCCGGGGCCATGGCGGTGGCCGGCGCCTCGATCGACGCCGCCCGGATCTTCACGCTTAAGAACGGCATGGCGCTCGACGGCTTCTACGTGCGCGGCGCCGAGGGCGGCCCCTTCGACCGGCCGAAGCAGCTGGCGCGCCTCTCCGTGGCCATCGAGCAGACCCTCTCCGGGCGCCTCAAGCCGCTACAGGAGCTGGCCCGGCTGCGCTCGCCGATTCCCAGTCGGCTCCGGGTCTTCAAGGTGCAGCCGCGGGTCCTGATCGACAACAAGGCCAGCGCCACGCACACGGTGATCGAGGTCAATTGCCGCGACCGGACCGGACTGTTGTATCGGGTGACCCTGGCGCTCACCAAGCTGCAGCTCATGATCCACAGCGCCAAGATCTCGACCTATGGAGAGCGCGCGGTGGACGTGTTCTACGTGCAGAACGCTCTGGGAGAAAAGATCGAGAACGAGACCAGGCTGAAGCGGATCCGCGAGAAGCTGCTCAAGGTCCTCGAGCAGCCCGACGAAAAGCCGGCCAAGACGGAGAAGACGCCGACGAAGAAGACGCCGGCGCACAAGCCCGAACGGAAGCCGACTGCGGGAGCCTCTCGGGCCACGGCCCGTTAGGCCGCCGCGTGGTTCTTCCTAATTCCGCCGCAATCCTCTAGATACTGCCGCCCATGGCGCTGTTTCGTCGCTTTGCCACGGTTTCCGGCTTTACCGGTCTCAGCCGAATTCTCGGCTTCATCCGCGATATTCTGATCGCCGATGCGGTCGGCACTGGGCCGGTCGCCGATGCCTTCTTCGTGGCTTTTCGGCTGCCGAACATGTTTCGCCGCATCTTTGCCGAGGGTGCTTTCAACGCGGCCTTCGTGCCGCTCTTCGCCCAGCATATGGAACGCGGCGGCGCGCCGGCCGCAAAACGCTTCGCCGAAGAGACCTTCTCGGTCCTGCTCACCACGCTGCTCGTCTTGACCGGTGTGGCCCTCGTGGCCATGCCCGGCCTCGCTTACTTGCTCGGTGGCGGATTCGCCGACGATCCGGAGAAATTCGACCTGACGACCAAGCTCTCGCGCATCGCCTTTCCCTATCTGCTTTTCATGGCTTTGGTCGCACTTCTCAGCGGTGTGCTCAATTCGCTTCATCGCTTTGCCGCGGCGGCGGCGGCGCCCGTCCTGCTCAACGTCTTCTTCATCCTGGCCCTGCTCGTGGTTTTGCCGCTCACCGGATGGCCCGGAGAGGTCATGGCCTGGACGGTGGCGGTGGCGGGCGTGGCGCAATTCGTGCTGCTGGCTGTCGCTGCCCGGCGGGCCGGCATGGCGCTCCGCGTGCCGCGGCCTCGATTGACACCCAACGTTCGCCGGTTCCTGTCGCTCATGGTTCCGGGCGTCCTGTCCGCTAGCGTTCTGCAACTGAACCTCCTGGTCGGCACGCGCATCGCCTCGGAGCAGGACGGAGCCGTGTCCTATCTCTACTATGCGGACCGCGTCTACCAACTGCCGCTCGGCCTGATCGGCATCGCCATCGGGATCGTCCTGCTGCCGGAGCTGTCCCGCAAGATTCGCGCCGGTGGTGAGCAGGCCGCGATGCACAGCTTCAATCGGGGAGTCGAGCTTTCGATGCTGCTGACTTTGCCGGCGGCGGTCGCACTCAGCGTCATTCCCTGGCCGATCATCGTTGTCCTGTTTGAACGCGGTGCTTTCGACCGTGCCGCGAGCGACGCGACGGCGGCAGCGCTGGCGGCATTCGCCCTGGGTCTGCCGGCCTATGTTCTGGTCAAGGTGCTGCAGCCGGGGTTCTACGCCCGCGAGAACATGGTGACGCCGCTCAAGATCTCGATCGTATCGGTCGTGGTCAACGTCGTCCTCGCCGTCCTGCTGTTCTTCTATTTCCGTCTGGGGGTAGTCGGCTTGGCGCTGGCCACGGCGATCGCTGCCTGGGTCAATGTCGCCCTTCTGTCGTTCGGCCTGCGCCGCCGGGATCTTCTCAACCTCGACGCACGCAACCTGAGCCGCCTACCGCGCATTCTGCTGGCCAGCCTCCTGATGGGAGCTTTGCTCTGGGTTGGCCAGAACGCTCTGGACGGCTGGTTCGACGCCGGGTTTTGGGTAGGGGTTGGCGGATTGGCGATTCTGGTCGGCGGCGGGCTCGTCGCCTATGGCCTGCTCGCCCTGCTTCTTGGCGCGGTCGCGCCGGCCGAGCTGCGGGCGCTGCTCTCCCGCCGGCCGTAACCGGGGGCCCTTGACCCTGGGGGGCCGAGCGGCGATAACGCCGCGGCCCGCGTGGCGGCAAGCTAGGCATTCGGCGGACAGGGGCTATGAAGCGTATTTTCTCGGGCGTCCAGCCCACCGGCAACCTGCATCTCGGCAACTACCTGGGGGCGATCCGTAATTTCGTCACCCTGCAGGACGAGTACGACTGCATCTACTGCGTCGTCGATCTGCACGCGATTACCGCCTGGCAGGAGCCGGGCGAGCTGCGCCGCGCCACCCGCGAGGTGACCGCCGCCTATCTGGCCGCCGGCATTGATCCGCAACGCTGCATCATCTTCAACCAGAGCCAGGTCCCGGAGCACGCCGAGCTGGCCTGGATCTTCAACTGCGTGACGCGGCTCGGCTGGCTGAACCGCATGACCCAGTTCAAGGAGAAGGCCGGCAAGCACCGCGAGAACGCGAGCGCCGGACTCTACGTCTACCCCAATCTCATGGCGGCGGACATACTGGTCTACAAGGCGACCCACGTACCGGTTGGCGAGGACCAGAAGCAGCACCTGGAGCTGACCCGCGACATCGCCCAGAAGTTCAACAACGACTTCGGCGTCGAGTTCTTTCCGCTGACCGAGCCCTTGATCCTGGGCGCGGCGACCCGTGTCATGAGCCTGCGCGACGGCGCCAAGAAGATGAGCAAGTCGGAGGCCTCCGACATGAGCCGAATCAACATGACCGACGGCGCCGACGCGATCCAGAAGAAGGTCCGCAGGGCGACGACCGACCCCGACCTGCTGCCCGGCCCCGAGGTTCTGGGCCCGGACGAGGGGCTGCCGGAGGAGACCCGCCGCGGCCGCCCGGAGGCCTACAACCTGCTGGGCATCTACGCGGCGCTCGCCGACAAGCCCCTTGCCGGGGTGTTGGCGGAATTCGAGGGCGCCCAGTTCTCCCATTTCAAGGCGGTGTTCACCGATCTCGCGGTCGCCACGCTCGGCCCCATCGGCGCGGAGATGAAGCGCCTCATGGACGACCCGACTACGGTGGACCGGGTGCTGGCGGATGGGGCCGAGCGGGCCCGGGCCATCGCCGGGCCGATCCTGAGGGAGACGCACGATATCGTCGGTTTCCTGCGCCCCGGCTAGGCCTTGCGGCGATTTCTTGAAAGAAGACCCAAGAATGTCCCTTCCAGGCCATTGGCGGATCGATTGTCGCGCAGTAAGCTTCCACAAGACGTACGGCGTCGTTGCACTTGGCGCTTCGTTTGTTCCATCCCGGTCAATCCCCGGTCCGTCATGACCCTGACATCCGACACCGCGGCCCAGTGATCCGCTGAGCGATGCAGATCTACCTGCCCATTGCCGAGCTCTCCGTGGACGTCTTCTTGCTGCTGGGCCTGGGCGGAGCGATCGGATTTCTGTCGGGCCTCTTCGGGGTGGGCGGCGGCTTTCTGATGACCCCCATCCTGATCTTCATCGGCATCCCGCCGCCGGTCGCCGTCGGCACCGAGGCCAACCAGATCGTCGCGTCCTCCGTTTCGGGCGTGCTGGCGCACTGGCGGCGCGGCAACGTCGACTTCAAGATGGGCGGTATCCTGCTGCTCGGCGGCTTGTTCGGCTCGACCTTGGGGGTCTGGCTGTTTGCGATCCTGCGGCAGCTCGGCCAGATCGACCTGGTGATCAAGCTCTGCTACGTCACCTTCCTCGGGATCATCGGCGGCCTGATGTTCGTCGAGAGCCTGCGCGCACTGGGTCGTCGCCGCCGCGCCACGGCGGCGCGCGACAAGATGCACAAGCACACCTGGATTCACGGCCTGCCGCTCAAGATGCGCTTCCGCAGGTCGAAGCTGTACATCTCGGCGCTGTTGCCGGCCGGCGTGGGCGTGCTGGTCGGGGTGCTCTCGGCGATCATGGGCGTGGGCGGCGGCTTCATCATGGTCCCGGCGATGATCTATCTGCTCGGTATGCCGACCGCGGTGGTCGTCGGCACCTCGCTGTTCCAGATCATCTTCGTCACGGCCAACGTCACCTTCCTTCAGGCCTACGCCAACCAGACGGTGGACGTGGTGCTCGCGGTGATTCTGCTGACCGGCGCCGTCATCGGCGCCCAGTTCGGCGCCAGGGTCGGCGCCAAGCTGCGCGGCGAGCAACTGCGCATCCTGCTGGCGCTCATGGTGCTGGTCGTCTGCGGCAAGCTGCTCTACGACCTGACCGTGACGCCGGCTGACCTCTATTCGATCGGGGGGCGCGAATGATCCGTATCGCCGCCCTGCTGACCGTGCTGTTCGCCGCCGCGCCGCTGCGCGCGGCACCCATCGTGGTCGACCTGTCCGAGCACCTGGTGGCGATCACCGCCGGTTTTGCCGGCGCCGAGGTGCTGTTGTTCGGGGCCGTCGACGAGCCGGGCGACGTCGTCGTCATCGTGCGCGGCCCGACACGGCCGATGATCATTTACCGCAAGAGCCGGCACTTCGGAATTTGGGTCAACGCCGATCATATGACCTTCGAGGATGTGCCCGCCTACTACGCCATCGCGAGCACGCGGCCGCTCGAAGAGATCGCGGCACCGACGGTGCTGGCGCGCAACGAGATGGGGGTCGAGAACCTGCGGCTCGAGCTGCCGCGGGCCAAGGCTTCGCCGAACGTGGCGCAGGACTGGCGCGACGCCCTGATACGCAACCAGCAGCGTGCCGGCCTCTACCCGGCGGAGGTGGGGCGAGTGGGCTTCCTCGGAGATCGCCTGTTCCGCGCCCGCCTGGCCCTGCCGGCCAATGTCCCGACCGGCGCCTACGAAGCCAAGGTCTACTACCTGCGCGAGGGCCAGATCGTGAGCGCGCAGACGACGCCGCTCTTCGTGAGCAAGGTCGGCGTGGAGGCGGAAATTTTCGACTTCGCCTACGAGCAGAGCGCCCTCTACGGCATCATTGCGATACTCGTGGCACTGATGGCAGGATGGCTGGCCCACATTGCGTTCCGGAGAGCTTGACACTGCGATGAACGACGGCCCCGGCAGTTCCGACGACCGTGTCTTCCTCGTCGTTGTCGACGACAGCGAGGAAATGGGGGTTGCGCTGCGCTACGCTTGTCGTCGGGCGAGCAACACCGGTGGACGGGTGGCCCTGCTCTTCGTCGTCGAGCCCACGGATTTCCAGCACTGGATGGCGGTCGGCGACCTGATGCGCGAGGAGGCGCGCAACGAGGGCGAACAGCTGCTGCAGAGGCTGGCGGCGCGGGTCAACGAGCTGACCGGCACGCTGCCGGTGCTCTATGTACGCGAGGGCTCGCGCCGGGAGGAACTGATGAAGCTGATCGACGAGGAGCCCAGCATCTCGATCCTGGTCCTGGGCGCCAGCGTCGACAAACGCGGCCCCGGGCCCCTGATCGAGGCGCTGACCGGGAAGTTCGTCGGCAAGCTCCGGGTGCCGGTGACCATCGTGCCGGGCAACCTCGACGACGAAGACATCGACAGCATTTCCTGATTTGGTGCAGGTTCCGGTGTGTCAGCGGCCCCGCGTGGTCCCTGCCGCCTCGGGCCCGAAGCCGATCGTTCGCCCGGGAGCTTGATCTTTGTCCTGTCCTGACCCACATTGAATGGACCTCAGGACAAGCCCGTCGGGAGAGGCAAGATGTTCATACAGACCGAAGCGACGCCCAACCCCGCGACCCTCAAGTTTCTACCGGGCCGCGACGTCATGCAGAGCGGGACGGCGAATTTTCCGGATCGCGAATCGGCGGCGCGTTCGCCGCTCGCCGAGCGGCTGTTCCAGGTCGACGGCCTCACCGGCGTGTTCCTCGGCTCCGATTTCATCACCGTGACCAAGGCCGAAGACCGGGAATGGCATCTCTTGAAGCCCGCCATCCTCGGCGTCATCATG
>CAMYMY010000169.1 GCA_947259625.1 uncultured Kiloniellales bacterium
TTCGATGGTGATCGTTTCCCGGGCCGGTACCGACATCCTAGTAGGGCTCGCCATTCTTTCTCTTGAAGGTCCGGCAGCCGCTGTCGCCGGAGAGGTGGAGGTCGATGTCCGGGTAGTGCACCGCGTCCTCCGGCCGGCGGTCGCCGACCTCGAGGTAGAGGGCGGGCGCATCGCTGCGGTTGACCAAGCAGTGGCCATCCGCCCGGCCCGCCGGGAAGCCCGCGGCCATGCCGGGCCCCAGCAGCTGCTCGCCCTGCTCGGTCACCAGCGTGATCTCGCCTTCCAACACATAGACGAACTCGTCCTCGTGGCTGTGCCAGTGGCGCTGCGCCGACCAGGCGCCCGGCGCCAAGCCAACCAGGTTGACGCCGAAGTTCTCCAGGCCCAGCGCCGCCCCGAGGGCGCGCTTGCTGCGCCCCTCGACCGGTGCCTTGAAGGCCTCGGGATAGCTACTGCCCTCGCGGGCCTGCACGGCACGCGGATCGAGGGCCGGGGGACGAAGCTGTCGGGTCATGATCTTCTCCTCGCGCGATGGCTGGCCCGTCAGACTCTGATCCGTCCCTCCAGGTAGGGCGCCACGCGGCCCGAGATCAAGACCCGCTCGCCCCGGTCCTCGACCATCAGCTCGCCGCCGCGCGCGGAGACCTGGCGGGCGCTCAGGCGCGCCTTGTCGAGGCGCCCGGCCCAATAGGGCGTCAGCACGCAGTGCGCCGAGCCGGTCACCGGGTCCTCGGGTATGCCGGCATGGGGCGCGAAGTAGCGCGACACGAAGTCGCAGCCGCGCCCCGGCGCCGTGACGATCAGGCCGCCGCCCGGCAGGGCCGCCACCTTCGCCAGGTCCGGGCGGGCCGCCAGCACGGCCGCCTCGTCGGCCAGCACCGCCATGGTCCTGTCGGCGCGCCACAGCTCGTCGACGGCGGCGCCCAGGGCGGCCTCGACCGGCCCGTGGTCGTCGAGCCGTTCGGGCGGCCGGGAGGGAAAGTCCAGGGTGAACAGCTCGCCGTCGCGGGTCACGGTCAGCGGCCCGCTCTTGGAGTGGAACACGATCCGGTCCCGGCCCGGCTCCAGATGGGTCGCGACGACGTGGGCGCTGCCCAGGGTCGCGTGGCCGCAGAGCTCGACCTCGACCGCCGGCGTGAACCAGCGCAGGTCGTAGTCGCCGCCGCGCGGCACGATGAACGCCGTCTCGGACAGGTTGTTCTCCAAGGCGATCGCCTGCATGAGCTCGTCCGGCAGCCAGGCCTCGAGCGGGCAGACCGCCGCCGGGTTCCCGGCGAAGACCTCGGAGGCGAAGGCGTCCACCTGATAGATCGGCAGCTCCCGGGACATAGCTTGGCTCCTTTCTCTAGGACCGCGTGGTGCGCGCGCCGCCGCGCGCGAGCGCGATGCCGCCGATGATCACGGCCGCCGCCAGGACCATCGCGTCCCGGTCCCGCCCGTCAATGCGCCATCAGCACGGGCAGGTCGGCCTCGGCGAGGATGTGGCTGGTCGCGCCGCCGAAGATCATCTGGCGCAGCCGGCTGTGCGTATAAGCGCCCTTGACCAGCAGATCGGCGCCGAGCGAGGAGGTCTCCTCGAGGATCGCCTCGCCAATCGACCGGCCCTCCGGCCGGATGCCGGTCGCCTCGGCGGGCAGGCCGTTGCGGACGAGATGCTCGGCCAGCTCTCCGGCGTTGGGCCCCGGCACGGAGCCGCCCTCGACGGCGAGCACGTGCACTTTCCTGGCCTGGGCCAGGAAGGGCATGGCCACGGCGACCGCCCGGGCGCTTTCCGTGCTGCCGTTCCAGGCGACCACGATCACCTCGCCGAGCGCTTCGGGCGGCACGGGCGGGGCGATCAGGACGGGCCGGCCGCTCTCGAAGATCAGGGCCTCCAGGGTGCTCATTCGGGGCACGGCCGCCCCGGGCGCCGGCCGGCCGGCTACGATGAGGTCGTAGAGCCGGCCGCGCTGGGTGACGGCCTCATCGCCGGGCGGAAGCTCCGGCACCCATCCGGCGGAGACCTCCTTGGAGGATTTTCCCGGGCCGCCCCAAGCGACGCCCCGATCCTCCATGAAGCCGCGGAACAGCTCGCGCGCGCGCCGCATGCGCTCCTGCTCCTCGACTTCGAAGCTCTCCAAGGCGGCCGAGGTCGCCGCCGACATTCCTTCGACAACCACGAAGGCGCCCATGGCGGACCTGGGGCAGAGACCCTCGATGGTGCTGCCGAACCGCTGCGCCGCGAACAGCGCCGTCGTGAGGACCGAGGACAGCGCATCGCTCTCCTCGACAGAGACAAGAATGGATTTCATGACCATGACACGCCTCCAATCGATTTCGGGTCGCCTGCGGCGCCCGAACTCCCAGAAGGTCGCGCATACTAGCATCGGACCGCGATCGATACCAAAGGTCACTGCCCAACCTCGCAAGCCGGCTGCGATCGACCTGCGAGCAGTGCGCGACCGAGGCCCGTGCGACGAATTGGCCCTTCCGTTCCTCGCTGAAGCGCGGTAAAGCCTTTCGACCGCCAAACAGCAGCGAGGCAGATCCATGGCCCGCCCAGCCTTCAATGCCGTCAACTTCCTGATCCGCTGGCTCGTCGCGCTGGTTCTGGTCTTTGCGACCTTCAATCCGACGCCGTACTCGTACTATCGCTGGGTGACCGCGCCGGGCTCCGACAATCTGGCCCTCCAGGCGCTCGTCGGCGTTGCCTTGCTGATCCTCTACGTGATCTTCATGCGGGCGACGTGGCGCTCGATCGGCGCGATCGGCCTGGCGTTGGCCGTCGCCTTCTTCGGCGCGATCGTTTGGGTGATGATCGATCAAGGCTTGCTCGACGCGGGCAGCGACAAGATCATGACCTACGTGATCCTGGTTATCCTCGCCACGATCCTGGCCGTGGGCATATCCTGGTCGCACATCCGCCGGCGCGTGACCGGCCAGTCGGACACCGACGACCTGGACGAATAGTCCCGCTTCAGACGTCGAAGGGCCTCACCGTGTGGCCGTGGTTGACCGGGCCGCTGCCGTGGCCCAGGCCCGGAGCGGTGCGAATCGCCTCCTGCAGGTAGGCGCGCGCGCGGCTGTAGGCCTTGTGCAGGCTCAAACCCTGGGCGAGTCCCGTGGCGATCGCCGAGGCCAGGGTGCAGCCGGTGCCGTGCAGGTGCGGCGTTTCGATCCGCGGGTTCTCGAACTGCACGACCTCCTCCTCGTGGGCCAGCACGTCGACCACCGTGTCGCCGCCCAGGTGGCCGCCCTTGAGCAGAACCGCCTTGCAGCCGATGGTCAGCATCATGCCCGCCGCGTGTTTCATGTCGGTCACGGAACGGATCGTCAGGCCGGTCAGCCTTTCGGCCTCGTGCACGTTGGGGGTCAGGAGCGCGGCGCGCAGGGCCAGGCGCCGGACGAGCGTCTGCACCGCCTCGGATTCGAGCAGGGAGGCGCCGCTCTGGGCCACCATGACCGGATCGACGACGACCGGGATCCGGTCGTCCAGATCGTCGAGAACGTCGGACACGGCATCGATCACGGCGGCGTCGTGCAACATGCCGGTCTTGACCGCATCGGCACCGATGTCGTCCAGCACCAGGGTCATCTGCTGGCGGATGAAGTCCGGGTCGACCGGTACAACGCCAAAGACACCCTCGGTATTTTGCGCCGTCAGGGCCGTGACCGCCGTGGCCGCATAGCCGCCCAACGCGGTGACCGTCTTGATGTCCGCCTGGATTCCGGCGCCGCCGCCCGAGTCCGATCCGGCAACGATGAGAACGCGCCCGCTCATTCTCCCCCCATTTGTCGCCGTGTCCTGCGCACTCAACCGGCAACCCGTTCGATGGTCTCCACTATGCCCTTGACCACGCGGCCCACGAGCTGCTCGTCCTCGCCCTCGGCCATGACCCGGATGACGGGCTCCGTGCCCGACTTGCGGATCAACAGCCGGCCTTGGCCGCCCAGGGCCGCTTCGCCCTCGTCGATCGCCGAGCGCACGCGCGAATCCTCGAGCGGCGCTGTCTTGCCGACCCGAACATTCCTCAGCAGCTGGGGCAGCGGCTGGAAAACCTGGAGGACCTTGCTGGCCGGCCGCCGGGCCTCGACCAGCACGGCAAGCACTTGCAAGGCGGCGATCAGCCCGTCGCCGGTCGTACTGTAGTCGGACAGGACGATATGGCCCGACTGCTCGCCGCCGACGTTACACCCCAGCTTGCGCATATGCTCGACCACGTAGCGGTCGCCCACGGGCGCGCGCACCAGATCGAGACCGAGGGCCTCGAGGTGGCGCTGCAGGCCCAGATTGGACATGACGGTGCCCACGATGCCGTTGCCGGCGAGGCGCCCGGATTGCTGCCAGGACCGGGCGACCAAGGCCAAGAGCTGGTCGCCGTCGACCAGGCGTCCCGTTTCGTCGGACAGAATCAGGCGGTCCGCGTCGCCGTCCAGGGCAAGGCCCAGGTCGGCGCAATGCAGGACAACCGCCTCCTGCATGTGCCGGGGCGCGGTCGCCCCGCAGTCGTGGTTGATGTTGAATCCGTCGGGGCTAACCGCGATCTCGACCACGTCCGCGCCCAGCTCGTAGAGCACCTTGGGCGCGACCTTGTAAGCGGCGCCGTTGGCGCAGTCGACCACGATCTTCAGGCCCTCTAGCCGCAGCTGGCGCGGAAACGTGCTCTTGACGAACTCGATGTAGCGGCCGAGCGCGTCGTCGAGCCGCCGGGCCCGGCCCAACTCGGCGGAGGGCGCGAGATCGTCCGATACGCCCTTGACGATGCGCGCCTCGATGGCCCGCTCGACTTCGTCGGACAGCTTGTGACCGTCCGGTCCGAAGATCTTTATGCCGTTGTCCGCATAAGGATTGTGCGAGGCCGAGATCATGACACCCAGATCCGCCCTCAGCGAACGGGTCAGCATGCCTACCGCGGGCGTCGGCAGGGGGCCGAGCAACACCACGTCCATGCCGACCGAAACGAAGCCCGCGGTCAAGGCCGGCTCCAACATGTAGCCGGACAGCCGCGTGTCCTTGCCGATCACGACCAGATGGCGGTGGTCGCCCCTGGTGAACTGCGCGCCCGCCGCCATGGCCACGGCCAGCACGGTTTCGGGCGTGATCGGTTCGCGGTTGGCCTTGCCCCGGACGCCGTCCGTTCCGAAAAGCTTGCGCGCCATGCTCGACCGACTCCTGATTGCAGCGCCCTCCCCGACCTCGGCCTTCTTCTAGCAGAAGGCCATACCTTTTGTCGCGGCATTAGATGCCCCTGGTGCTACGACAGCGCCGCGCTGGCTGCTTCCGGCCGGGCCGAGGCGATGGCGCACCAGACCGCGACCGCCTGCACGGTCTCGGCCACGTCGTGGACGCGCAGCAGCTGCACGCCCCTCTCCAGCCCGGCCAGCGCGGCCGCCAGCGAGCCCGGAAGCCGCGCCTTGGGCGGCACGTCGCCCGACACGCGGGCGATGAAGCCCTTGCGGCTGACCCCCAGCAGCAGAGCGCAGCCGAGGCCGTGATAGATCGCCAGCTGCTCGAGGATTTCCAAGTTGTGGCGTACGGTCTTGCCGAAGCCTATGCCCGGGTCCACGACGATGCGGGCGCGGTCGATCCCGGCCGCCTCGCAGGCCGCGACGCGCGCGGCCAGGCTGTCGAAGACGTCCAGGGCGGCATCGTCGTAGGCCGGACCGTCCTGCATGCTGCGCGGTTCGCCCTGCATGTGCATGAGCACGACCGGCACGCCGGCCCGCGCCGCGAGCCCCAGGCTCTCCGGGTCGCCGGCGAGCGCCGTTACGTCGTTGATCACCGCCGCCCCGGCGTCCAGCGCCTCCGCCATGACGCGGGCATGGCGGGTATCGATCGAGACGACGGCCCCCTGCTCCGCGAGGCCGCGCACGACCGGAACGACACGGCGCAGCTCCTCGTCCCGCGGCACCGGCTCGGCCCCCGGCCGCGCCGACTCGCCGCCCACGTCGAGCAGGGCCGCGCCGGCCGCCAGCATGTCGAGGCCGCCCGCGACTGCCCGGCCCGGGTCGAAGCGGTCCCCCCCGTCGGAGAAGCTGTCGGGCGTCACGTTGACCACGCCCATCACCTGCGGGCGGTCCATCGGCAGGCCGGCAAGCGGCGGACGGGGGCCGCCGAGGCGCTCGAGCCGGACCCCGACGGCCTCGGCCAAGGCCGGGTCGCGCGCGCGCAGGGTCTCGTCCAGGGCCGCCACGGGTAGGACCTCGCGGCCGACGGTCCGCGGGCCGGAGCGGAGGATCACCTCGCAGGCGGCAAAGCCGAGCGGCCCGCCGGCCAGCGGAACGAAGCCCTCGGTCGCTCCGGACCGGGGCGCCAGACCCAGGGGCCTGAGGTAGAGGCTCTCACCCTTGGTCCGTCGATCCGCGCCCATCACATGCTGCTTGGGGATAGATCCGGGTCTGCGCTTTGATTCGCTTTACCTTCCCGGCTGGGGCTCGGGCTCCAGGCCGCCAGGACGGTCCTTGCCGGGGCCCTTGGCGGCCTTGCCGCTGGAGGGCACCGAGGCGCGCCGGCCGCTCTCGCCGGTCGTCCCGGTAGGATCCGAACGATCGATCGGCTCGTCGTTGAGGATGGACTTGACCTCGCTGCCGGACAGCGTCTCGTACTCGAGCAAAGCCTTGGTGACCTTCTGCAGGTCCTCCATGTGCGTGGTCAGCACCTCGCGCGCTTTGGCTTCCGCCTCCTCGATGATCCGCCGCACCTCGTTGTCGATCATCTTCGCCGTCTCGCCCGAGATCGTCTGGCTGCGCGTCACCGAATGGCCCAGGAAGATCTCCTCCTGATTGTCGACGTAGCGCAGGCGGCCGAGCTTGTCGCTCATGCCCCACTCGGTGACCATGGCCCGCGCCATGTTGGTCGCCTGCTGGATGTCGTTGGACGCCCCCGTGGTCACGTTCTCGGGGCCGTAGATCAGCTCCTCGGCCACGCGACCGCCGAACATCATCGCAAGCTTCGCCGTGATCTCGTTCTTCTTGTATCCATAGCGGTCGCGCTCCGGCAGGTTCATGGTTACGCCGAGCGCCCGGCCGCGCGGGATGATCGTCACCTTGTGCAGCGGGTCGTTACCCGGAACGAAGAGGCCGACCAGCGCGTGGCCCGCCTCGTGGTAGGCCGTCAGCTCCTTTTCCTCCTCGGTCATCACCATCGAGCGCCGCTCCGCGCCCATCAGCACCTTGTCCTTGGCCGCCTCGAAGTCGAGCATGGTCACGACCCGCTTGCCGGTCCGCGCCGCCAGGAGCGCCGCCTCGTTCACCAGGTTGGCCAGGTCCGCGCCCGAAAAGCCCGGCGTGCCCCGCGCGATCACCCGCGCGTCCACGTCCGGCGCCAGCGGCACCTTGCGCATGTGCACCTTGAGGATCTTCTCGCGGCCCAGGATGTCCGGGTTCGGCACCACGACCTGGCGGTCGAAGCGCCCCGGCCTCAAGAGCGCCGGGTCGAGCACGTCCGGACGGTTGGTCGCCGCGATCAGGATCACGCCCTCGTTCGCCTCGAAGCCGTCCATCTCGACGAGCAGCTGGTTCAGCGTCTGCTCGCGCTCGTCGTTGCCGCCGCCCAGGCCCGCCCCGCGGTGCCGGCCGACCGCGTCGATCTCGTCGATGAAGATGATGCAGTGCCCTGCTCGAACATATCGCGCACCCGGGATGCGCCGACGCCGACGAACATCTCGACGAAGTCCGAGCCCGAGATGGTGAAGAACGGCACGTTCGCCTCGCCGGCGATCGCGCGCGCCAAGAGCGTCTTGCCCGTGCCCGGCGGGCCGACCAGGAGACAGCCCTTCGGGATCTTGCCGCCCAGGCGCTGGAACTTCTGCGGGTCGCGCAGGTACTCGACGATCTCCTCGAGCTCGACCTTCGCCTCGTCGATCCCCGCAACGTCGTCGAAGGTCACACGGCCGAGCTTCTCGGTCAGAAGACGCGCGCGGCTCTTGCCGAAGCCCATCGCCTTGCCGCCGCCGGACTGCATCTGGCGCATGAAGAAGATCCACACCCCGATCAGCAAGAGCATCGGGAACCAGGAGACGAGGATCGACAGCAGCGCGTTGCCGTCCTCTTCCGCCGCCGCCTCGATGCGAACGTTTTGCTTCAGGAGAACGCTCACCAGGTTCGGATCCTCGGGCGCATAGGTCTGGAACGACCGGCTGTCGTTGAAATGGCCGGTGATCTGCTGGCCCTGGATGACCACGTCGCGCACCTGGCCGTCCTCGACCTCGCCGATGAACTCGGAGAAGGCCATCGGCTGCGCCGTTCCACGGGTCGCGGTTCCCTGGAACAGGTTGAAGAGCAAGAGGACGAGCAGCACGACGAAGATCCACAATGCTGCGTTCCGGCTAAAATTCACAGTCGCTATCCCTTCCTGTGACAAACCCACCCTTGGCCGCCCGCCGGTCGGATGGCAGAAGCCTAGGGCTTCAGCTTAGCATAGAGATAATGCACCGCGCGACCTAAGCAACTGTA
Source organism: uncultured Kiloniellales bacterium (assembly GCA_947259625.1). Classification (GTDB taxonomy): domain Bacteria; phylum Pseudomonadota; class Alphaproteobacteria; order Kiloniellales; family JAKSDN01; genus CAMYKD01. The sequence continues at coordinate 8,434 of CAMYMY010000169.1, forward strand.
AAACGTGATCCGGTCAGGGCGTTTTCCGGTGCGAACCGGCATTTCTTCAGGGCCGGGGCTTCCTCGGGAACGCGGCGATAGCCCAGATGCGGCACCATGAGAAGGCCCTGGCGGTCCGAAAGAGCCGGCAGGCCGGCCCGCGCGGCAGCCGGAATCACGCCTGATCGAGCCTGGTCGAGGCCGTCGGAGATCCCGGCCCGACCCGCCTCGCCCAAGGGACCGAGCACCAGAGACCCGCGTCCCCCCCCAGCGTCCCGCGCGACTACCACCTCAAATCGTCCATCCCAGCGCAATTGCGCGCCAGGCAATACAGCCACCGCTGCCGCCGCCGCGGGCTCCCGCACAACCAGGAGCCGGCCGCGGCACGGCAGAATGCGGCAACCCGCCAGGGTGGCGCCACGGCCCAGGCCCGTGCTCAGGCGGCCGTAAAGGCGCGCGAGACGTTCGAGGCGCGGTGCGTAGGCCCCGCCGCCGATAGCCATCAGCACGCGTGCCAGGGCCCGCTGCCCGGTCTCCGGGCCGGCGCCGACCAGCGGCTCCGGCTCGAGCCAGGCGTGCCCGGCCGGGTCGATCGTCACCGCGCCGGCCAACAGTGAGGCCACGGCCCCCTCCAGGGCCGCGCGGGCCCGGCCCAGGTGCCCTGCGGTGTCTGCCAGGCGCGGCGCCGTCAGGCCCCGCGCCTCGAGCTCCGGCCGGAGACGGCGCAGCCGGGTGCGCGCATAGGCCGGGTTCCAATTGCCCGGATCCTCGATCCAGGCACAGCCGCGCTCGCGAAGCGTGGCTTCCAGGCGCACCTTGGGAACGGACAGCAGGGGGCGCAGAAGACGCAACGCCGCCAGCTCCCTCACGGCCGGCATGCCGGCCAAACCGTCCAGACCGCTGCCGCGCCCGAGGCGCAACAGCAGGGTCTCGGCCTGGTCGTCCCGATGATGGCCGGTGGCCAGATGCAGTACCCCGTGCCGTCGGCACCAGCCGCTCAGGAGGGCGTAGCGCGCGGCGCGGGCGGCGGCCTGCTGGTTGCTCCGGGGTTTGGGCCCCCGCCACGCGAGCAGGTGATGCTCGAGGCCGAGCGCGGCGAGCCGGCTGGCGACCTGCCGGACGTCCGCCGCGGAGCCGGCGCGCAGGCCGTGGTCGACGATCAGGGCGACCGCGCTGCCGCCCCGCGCTGCCGCCCAGGCATCGAGAAGCAGGGCGAGCGTCATGCTGTCCGCCCCGCCGGATACGCCCGCCGCAATCCGCGGCGCCGGCTCGAAGGGGCCAAACGGCGCCATCAGGCGCGCCATGTCCCCGTCGGTCAGGGCCACGGCCGGCC
>CAMYMY010000170.1 GCA_947259625.1 uncultured Kiloniellales bacterium
CAGCTCGAGACCAATCCGGCGAAGTACCTGCCGGAGGTCGGCGACGAGGCGCTGTCCGGAGCGGTCGTCGCGGTCGACCTGAACCGCCCCATGGCCGAGATCCTGGCCGAGCTGACCCGCCACCCGATCAAGACGCGCCTGTCCTTGAGCGGACCGATCATCGTGGCGCGCGACGTGGCGCATGCCCGGCTGCGCGTGGGCCTGGAGGCGGGCGAGCCTCTGCCCGACTACTTCAAGAACCATCCGATCTACTACGCCGGTCCGGCCAAAACGCCGAAAGGCTACGCCTCGGGTTCCTTCGGGCCGACCACGGCCGGGCGCATGGACGGATTCGTCGATCAGTTCCAGGCGGCCGGCGGTTCGCTGGTCATGCTGGCCAAGGGCAACCGCGGCGCCGAGGTTCGCGAGGCCTGCGCGACGCACGGCGGCTTCTATCTGGGCTCCATCGGCGGCCCCGGCGCGCGCCTCGCGCAGGACTGCATCCGCAAGGTCGAGTGCCTCGCCTTCGAGGACCTGGGCATGGAGGCGATCTGGCGCATCGAGGTCGAGGACTTCCCCGCCTTCATCGTCATCGACGACAAGGGCAACGACTTCTTCGCCGACCTGAAGGTGGGGTAGGGGGAGGAGAGGGGGCGGAGCTCGCCGCGTTCAGGCCGCCTCGTCGTCCAGCAGGGCGCGCAGCACTGCTTCCGGCTCCCGGTCGATCACCGTGAGCAGCACCCGGGCTGGGCCCTGAGGATACCGGGTTCCCTGCTCCCACTTGCGCAGCGTGGAGGGGCTGATCCTGAAGGCCGCGGCGAACTTGTCCTGCGACAGGCCGAGCTTCTTGCGGGCGGCCTTGACGTCCACGGCGGGCAGCTCGACGACGTGGGCCTTGCCCCGGCCCTCGTCGCCCTCGGCATAGGCCAGGGCGTCGGTCAGTCCGTCCATGATCTTGTCGAATGCCGTCTTGGCCATATTCACTCTCCGTAGCTGTCCCTGAGGGCCTGACGCAAAATGAACTATTTTTGATCAATGAGTTAAGGACTCTTAGCATTCTCTTTTGTCATTGCCGGGCTTGACCCGGCAATCCAGGGATTGCCTAGTCAACACCATTCCTGGACCCTCGGGTCAAGCCCGAGGGTGACAACAAACAAAGCTGGTCATTCCTTTAACCCATTGATATTACGAAGTTCATTTTGAGTCAGACTCTGAGGGCCTTGGCGACCTTGGCCAGGGTTGCGCGCTACCGTGATCCATATATACCCCAATGGGGTATAGTTGTCGAACGCACGGAAATCGGGCGGGGTTGCGCCTAGGGCACGACGACGAAGTTGCCGACGTGGGCCTTCTCGAGGAATTCCTCCTGGGCCGTGCGCAGCTCGGCGAGCGGGAAGGTGCGGGCGAGCACGGGGCGGATCTCGGCGTGTTCGATGTAGCCGACCAGCGCCTGGAAGATGCCGGGGGGCATGACCGTGGCGCCGTGCAAGGTCAGGTCCTCGAGGTAGAGGGTGCGCAGGTCGAGCGCGACGATCGGGCCGGCGATCGCGCCGGAGGTCACGTAGCGGCCGCCGCGCTTGATGCAGCCGAGCAGCTCGGGAAAGCGGTCGCCGCCCACGACGTCCGCGACGGCGTCGACCTTGCCGCGGCCGAGCGCGGCTTGGAGCGTGGTCGCGAGGTCCGGAAAGTCGCGGTGCAGGACGTGGTCGGCGCCGAGCTTGCGGAGCGCGGCCATCTTGCTTTCGCCGGCCAGCGCGACCACCCGCGCGCCGCGCCGTTTGGCGAGCTGGACCAGGGCGGAGCCGACACCGCCCGAGGCGCCGGTGATCAGGATCGTTTCGCCCGCGGCCAGGCCGGCGCGCGTCAGCATGTACTCGGCCGTGGAGCTCGAGCAGGGGAAGGTCGCGAGCTCGGCGTCGCTCAAGGGGCTCTCGATCGCGAAGGCGTTGACGGCGGGCACGGCCGTGTATTCCGCGAAGCCGCCCCAGCGCTCGCTGCCGAGGTAGCCGGCCTTGTTCCGGTCCTCGGGGTCGTCCGGGTCGCGCAGCCAGGGATCGACCAGAACGCGCTCGCCGATGCGCGCCTCAGCGACGCCCTGGCCGACGGCTGCGATGCGCCCGGCCACGTCCGCGCCCTGGACGTGGGGGAAGGAAAGCGACGAGCTGCCCCAGGTCGCCGACTCCCCGGTGACGTCCTCGAAGCCCCCGGCGGCGCCCTCCTGCGTCGTGCCCTCGGTGACGGCCTTGGCGTACCAGCCGCTGCGCGTGTTGACGTCGGTGTTGTTCATGCCGCAGGCGCCGACACGGACCAGCACCTCGCCCGGGCCGGGCGCGGGCACCGGCACGTCCGCGCGGTAGACGAGCCGATCGAGCCCGCCGGTGCCGGTCAGCACGACCGCGCGCATGGTGGTGGGAAGGGTGGGGTTCATTTCGCAAACGCTCTCCGTGGTCCCCCGCGCGCGGCGACGGCATATGGCGAGTATCGCAGCGATCGAGCCGGAGGCCAACAGATCGTAGGGTATCGCCTCCTGGCCGTCGGTCCCGGACGAAACCACATGCGTCCAAGGTGGGGCGGCCGTTCGGGTCTCACAACAAAGTGATCCGGATCAGGTGATCCGGATCAGGTTGCGCAACCAAAGAATTAGCGTTAACGTCATAGGCGCAACGTCAGGCCGGAAGCGCGGGATGTAGGGATCCCGGTTTCCCGCCGAGACGGCACATGCTCCAGCTGTTTTCGATTCCGGTCCAGGGTCTTGCGCTTTGGCGCGCCAAATTCACTTGCAGAAGGGGAGGCTTTCGAAATGTTTCGTTCCTCGAACATCAGAATGGTCCTCGCGCTCGTCGCCGCGGGGGTCGTGGCGACCCAGTGGTCGGAGCGGGCTTCGGCCCAGGTCATCGACTGTAACACGGCGCCCGCCGGGGCCCTCCAGGCGGCCATCGACGCCGGACAGCGCGTCGTCGAGTTCACCGGAACCTGCAACGAGTTCGTTACGGCTAACCAAACCGGCACGACAATAAGGGGTGTTTCCGGAAATCCCGCCTTGGACGTCATTGCCGGCGGAATGAGGGTCCGCGGCGCTCAGCACATTCTTATCGAGAACCTCACGGTTTCCGGAGACTCATTTGGCATCGTAGACGGGGCCTTCGCCACCGTAAGAAACTCCATCATCGAAAACACCAACTACGGCTTTTTCATCGTCAGGAATTCCGGGGCCAGGCTGGAAGGCAACACCTTCGGACCCGCCCTCGACGATGATTGGAGGGTCTCGTGTACGCCGATCTGCGTTATCGACAACAGTTACGCGCGAATGGAAAACAACACTGTGAACGGGGAGTCGAATGACCCGTACGCCGGTGCCGCCGTGGGCCTCTTTCTTAGTTCCTCTGTGCTGCTGAACGGAGGCAACACGATCACGAACAGCGGCACGGGATGGGCGGTCTCGGCCAATCTGAGCTCCGACATTCTCCAGGTCGCCGGCGGCAATGGCACCGACCAAATTAACGGTGATGTCGACGTGTTCCTGAACTCCGTGTTGGACACGCGTCAAGCGGTCATCACCGGCGACATCACGGTCGGGCTGAACTCGTCGATGCGTGTCGGGAACCTGCTGTACGGCGGCAACTCCAGCCTCATTCAGATCAACGGCAACATCGCGCTCAGCGAAGACTCCGCGCTCGCTGTCGAGAGCCCGTTGGTCACGATCAACGGCGACGTGACCTGCGCTGATATCGAGTCCAGCGCCTCGGGGACCTTCGCGGGCACAGGCGAGAACCTGTGCAGTGGGTTTTCCTCGGTCCACTCCGACTTCAACTGCGACGGCAAGGCGGATGTGCTGTGGCGCAACAGCACCGGCGCGACCGCCATTTGGCTGATGGACGGAACCACGCTGTTGGCCGGCCGAACCATCGGCAAGCCGCCGCTCGAGTGGGTGATCAGCAAGATCGAGGACTACGACGGCGACTGCAAGGCGGACATCCTGTGGCGCCACACCGTTACCGGCGATACCGCGATCTGGCTGATGGACGGCTTCACCTTGCGGCGGGGACGCACGATCGCGCGTGTCGACCCCGACTGGGTGGTGCAATAGGAGCGGTCGGCGGGCTGCCGGGGCCGGGCCCCGCGGCCCGCGCCCCCGGCCTCGCCAAACGCTACTTCGGCAGCTTGCCGAGGACGCCTTCGACGTACCAGTCGAAGCCGAGCATGTCCGGGTCGGACAGGGTGCTGCCTTCGGCGACGCGCAGCGCCCCGGACTGATCCCTGACCGGCCCCTGGAAGGGGTGCAGCGTGCCGGCGGCGATCTCGGCCTTCTTGGCCTCGACCAGGGAGCGCACCTCGGCGGGCACGGCCGGGCCGAAGGGCGCGAGCTCGACCATGCCGTCCTTGATGCCGCCCCAGAGGTCCTGCGGCGCCCAGCTGCCGTCGAGCACCGCCTTGGCGGAGGCCAAATAGTGGCCGCTCCAGTTATGGGTCGAGGCGGTCAGATGCGCGGTGGGGCCGTACTTCGACATATCCGAGTGGTAGCCGATGGCATAGACCCCCTTCTCCTCGGCCGCCTGGACCGGCGCGGTGGAATCCGTGTGCTGGGTGATCACGTCGGCGCCCTGGGCGATCAGGGTCTCGGCGGCCTCGCGCTCCTTGCCCGGGTCGTACCAGGAGCTGACCCAGACGACCTTGACCTGGCCCGCCGGGTTGACGCTGCGCAGGCCGATGGTGAACGCGTTGATGCCCCGCACGACCTCCGGAATCGGGAAGGCGGCGACGTAGCCGACGGTGTTCGATTTCGTCATCTTGCCGGCGACCAGGCCGGTCAGGTAGCGCCCCTCGTAGAAGCGCGCCAGGTAGGTGCCGACGTTCTCGGCCCGCTTGTAGCCCGTGGCGTGCTCGAAGGCGACCTCGGGGAAGCGCTTGGCCACCTTGATCGTCGGGTTCATGTAGCCGAAGGACGTCGTGAAGACGAGGTCGTAGCCGCCGGCCGCGAACTCGCGGATCACCCGCTCGGCGTCCGCGCCCTCGGGCACGCTCTCGACGTAGCTGGTCTCGACCTCGTCGCCGAGGGCCGCCTCGAGGTGCCGGCGGCCCAGCTCGTGCTGATAGGTCCAGCCGGCGTCGCCGATCGGGCTGACGTAGACGAAACCGACCTTGATCGGCTCGGCGGCGGCCGGGCCCGCCGCGGCGAGCAGGACGGCCGCCGAGAGTGCGGCGAACAGCCGGAGCGGAAGTTTCGATACGGTCATGTCACGGTCTCCCTGTTGCTAGGAAAGGCGTTTCGCGCCTTTTTTTGCGACGCCTTTCCTAGGCGTCGGGGTGGAAGGGCTTGCCGAGCGCGGCCGGGGCGTTCAGGCGGATGCGGGTGGTGTCGCGCGAGATCAGCACCAGGACCAGGATCGTCGCCAGATAGGGCAGCATCGCCAGCAGGTGCGCGGAGGCCTCGAAGCCGGCCGCCTGGATGTGCAGGCCCACGATCGTGATGCCGCCGAAGAGATAAGCGCCCAGGAGGACGCGGGCCGGGCGCCAGGTCGCGAAAACGACCAGCGCCAGCGCGATCCAACCCCGTCCCGCCGTCATGTTCTCGGTCCATTGCGGGGTATATACCAGCGACAGGTAGGCCCCCGCCAGCCCGCTCATCGCGCCGCCGAACATGACGGCAAGATAGCGGATTGCGATCACCGGGTAGCCGATCGCATGGGCCGCCTCATGGGACTCGCCGACCGCCCGCAGCACCAGGCCGGCGCGCGTCCTGGCGAGGAACCAGGCGACCGCGGCGAAGAGCGCCAGCGAGAGGTAGAACAGCGGGTCGTGGCCGAACACCAGCGGCCCCAGCACCGGGATCTCGCCCAAAAGCGGGACCGCCAGCGGCGGCAGGCCCTGGATTGGCGTGCCGATGTAGCCGAGCCCGACGAAGGCGCTCAAGCCGATGCCGAAGATCGTGAGCGCCAGGCCGGTCGCCACCTGGTTGGTCAGCAGGGTCAGGGTCAGGAACCCGAAGAGCAGCGACACGAGGGTTCCCGCGAGCATGGCGAAGACCACGCCCGCGACGGGGCTGCCGGTCAGCACCGTGGCGATGAAGCCGGCCACCGCTCCGATCAGCATCATGCCCTCGATGCCAAGGTTGAGCACGCCGGACTTCTCGGTGACCAGCTCGCCCAGCGCGGCGAAGACCAGCGGCGTCCCGGCGCGCAGGGTCGCGACCAGGATCGCGATCACAGTCTCGACCTCGGGGCTCATGGGGCGAGCCCTACAGCCGCGCGACCCAGTCTAACGCGGTAGCGCACGAAGACGTCGCAGGCCAGCACGAAAAACAGCAGCAGGCCCTGGAACACGCCGGTGATCGCCAGCGGCAGGTTGAGGTGCATCTGCAGGGATTCGCCGCCCAGGAAGAGGAGCGCGAGGAGCAGGCTGGCGAGCAGGACGCCGACGGGATGCAGGCGTCCCAGGAAGGCGCAGATGATGGCGGCGAAGCCGTAGCCCGGCGAGACGGTCGGGTTGAGCTGGCCCATGGGACCGGCCACCTCGCCCAAGCCCGCGATGCCCGCCAGGCCGCCGCCGATCAGGAAGCTCAGCCAGACGACGCGCCTGCGGCTGTAGCCGGCGTAGGCGGCGGCCGCCGGCGCCTGTCCGACCACCTTGATCTGGAACCCGGCGAAGCTGCGGGACAGCAGCAGCCAGCCGAGCCCGACCGCGATCAGCGCCAGCACGACACCGCCGTGCAGGCGCGTGCCCTCGACGAGGACCGGCAGCAGGGCCTGGTCGCCGAAGAGGCGCGTTTCGGGGAAATTGTAGCCCTCGGGATCGCGCCAGGGTCCGTGCACCAGGTAGCCCAGCAGCTGGATCGCGACGTAGCTCAGCATCAAACTGGTCAGGATCTCGTTGGCGTTGAAGCGGGTCTTGAGCAGGGCCGGGATCGCGCCCCAGGCCATGCCGCCCAGGCCGCCGGCCAGCACCATGAGCGGCAGCAGCCAGGGCCCCTCCGCGCCGTAGAAGGCCAGCGCCAGGCCGCCGCCGCAGATCGCCCCCATGGTCAGCTGTCCCTCGGCGCCGATGTTCCACACGTTGCCGCGGAAGCCGATCGCCAGGCCGACGGCGCAGAGCGCGAGCGGCGCCGCCTTGATGGCCAGCTCCGAGAGGCCGTAGAGGCTGTCGATCGGCCGGATGAAGAAGGTGTGGAGCGCCAGGATCGGGTTCTGTCCCAGGGCGCCGAACAGAACCGTGCCGCTCGCCAGGGTCAGCGCCAACGCAATCAGCGGCGCGGCGGTGCGCAGCCGGCGCGAGGCCTGGGCGCGCGGCTCCAGCCTAAACCACATTCCGGGGGCCCTCGTCCGGGGCGGGCGCGAACATACCGGCCATCCAGCGCCCGACCTCCTCGACGTCGGTGTCGCGCGTGCGCTTGGCGGGCGACAGCCGGCCCTTGCCGATCACCGCGATGCGGTCGCTGATCTCGAACAGCTCCTCCAGCTCCTCCGAGACGACGAGGATCCCGGCCCCCCTGTCGCGCAGGTCGATGACGGCCTGGCGGATCTGGGCGGCGGCGCCGACGTCGACGCCCCAGGTCGGGTAGGCGAGGATCAGCAGCGCGGGCTCGAGCAGGATCTCCCGGCCTAG
>CAMYMY010000171.1 GCA_947259625.1 uncultured Kiloniellales bacterium
ATTTATTTCGATAGTTCTGGAAATATCGTTGACTCTCGAAGCGCCCTCCGCCACATTTGGGGCATGGAACTCGATCATGCCGCGCGGTGTCTGGAGAAGCTGGGCAACCCGACCCGGCTGGCGGTCTTTCGCCTGCTGGTCAAGGCGGGCCACGACGGCCTCTCTGTCGGGGCGGTCCAAGAGCGCCTGGGCGTCCCGGCCTCGACCCTGTCGCATCACGTCGCGCACCTGGTCAAGGTCGGCCTGGTGAGCCAGGAGCGCGAGGGCCGGGTGCTGCGCTGCCGGCCGAACTTCCCGCTGATGGACGAGCTGATCGGCTTCCTCACCTCGGAGTGCTGCGTGCTGGCCGACGCGCGGGAAGTGGAATTAGAAGGGGTCATGGAATTAGAAGGGGTCAGGTCTTGAATTATCAGTTTTGACGTCCGTGGCCTGCCCGATCGCAAGGCGAAAACTGATAATTCAAGACCTGACCCCATGCTGTAGAGGCCTGGAGGAGGAGGGGACATGACGGCGATCACCTATGCGGTGCGCGGCCTCGGCCAGGCGCTCAAGGGCCTCGACCGGGTCTGGATCGCGCTGATCCTGCTCTTCGCGGCCCTGGCGGTCTTCCTGCCCGAGCAGGCGGCCGAGAGCGTCGTCTTCACGCTCCGGGCCTTCGGCTGGATCCTGCCGTTTCTGCTGATCTCGGTGCTCCTGGCCGCCTGGCTCAAGGCGGCCGGGGCGGACCGGCTGATCGGCGCCGCGGTGTCGCGCTCGCCGGTCCGGGCGATCGCGCTGGCCGCGGCCTTCGGGGCCTTGTCGCCCTTCTGCTCTTGCGGCGTGGTGCCGCTGATGGCGGCGCTGCTGGCCGCCGGCGTGCCGCTGTCGGCCGTGATGGCCTTCGCCATGGCCTCGCCGATCATGGACCCGGAGATGTTCGTGCTGATGAGCGTTGTCGTCGGCCTGCCGTTCACCCTGGCCAAGACCGTGGCGGCCCTCTTCATGGGGCTGCTGGCCGGCTTCGCCACGCTCGGCCTGGAGCGCGCCGGCCTCCTCGAGGGCGCCCTCAGGGCCGGCGTCGGCTGCGGCGGCGGCTGCGCCAAGCCGTCGCTCGGGCCGCCGGAGCTGCGCTGGGCCTTCTGGCACGAAAGCGAGCGCCGCGCCGCATTCGCCGGCGAGGCCAAGAGCGTCACCCTGTTCCTCACCAAGTGGCTGCTGCTCGCCTTCGCGCTGGAGAGCCTGATGGTCGCGTGGCTGCCGCCGGAGACGGTGACGGCCACTCTGGGCGGCGCGGGCTGGGGCGCCATTCCGCTCTCCGTGGTGGTCGGGGTGCCGGCCTATCTGAACGGCTTCGCGGCGATCCCGCTGATCGGCGAGCTGCTCGAGATGGGCATGGCGCCGGGCGCCGCGCTCGCCTTCCTGACGGCCGGCGGCGTGACCAGCCTGCCCGCCGCCATGGCGGTCTACGCGCTGGTCAAGCGCCCGGTCTTCCTCTGGTACCTGGCGCTCGCGCTCGTGGGCTCGCTCGCCGTCGGCTACGGCTACCAGGGGCTGCTCGTTCTGGCGGGGTAGTCCGGGTCGATGCCAAAGAGTCCATGCCGATGAAGTCGCTACAGCTCTTGGGCACGGACGTTTCCGACCGAAAATTCTATGCGCTCGACTTGGACCGGCTTGTTGATTGGCCGGCACGATTGGATGTTCGGTCACCGCACTTCGTGCTGTTCGTTGCCTGCGATGCCGGCCGGCTGGATGTCGACACCATTGCCACCTTCGCCGAGACGACCCTGGACCAGGGATTGGCCTATCTTTGCGCCTGGGGGCCGGATTGCGAGCGGGTGCACGATATCTTCGACGAGTGCCAGGTCATGCGCAGCTTGGATCTTCCGAGGGACCAGGACAAAGGCGTCCTCATGACGACTTGGCACGATACCGAAACGCTCGAGGACGCGCTGGATTTCTTCTTTCGCTGCGCCGTTCCCAACAAAGACTTTGCGCCGGTTTGTACGGCCTGGATCGCCGCTTTTGTCGGCTCTTCGGAGCATGCCGGAAAGATGCGCTCGCTCCTCTATGCTTGGCTCGGCCAGAAGCGGTAGGCGCGCTCAGTCCTCGGGCCCGGTGATGCCCGCCGCGTCGAACAACTTTTTGAGCACCGCGAAGACGAAGGCGGTGCTGACACCGAACAGGATGATGCCGTTCGTGGCCTCGAGGCTGGTCAGCAGCTGCCGGCGCTCGTCGAGCACGATGTCGCCGTAGCCCAGGGTCGTGAAGGTGACCGTCGAGAAATAGAGCGCCTTGTGAAGCTCCGCGAGCTCGCCGAGCCAGATGTAGAGCACGGCCCAGCACCAGATCTGCACCGAGTGCAGCAGGAAGATGCCGAGGATGGTCAGCACCAGGACCCGCATCATGACGAGATAGCTTCCGCCGCCGCCGACGGCGCGCAGGCCGCGGTCCCTGAGATAGGCGATCAGGGCGATCAGCCCCAGCGTGTGGATCACGACCGTGAGCGCGATCATGGCCGAGCCGATCAACATCTGTCCGCCCAACACAGGCTTGTCTCCCATGATCATTCGTATGGCCGCAGCCGGAAGGCCTCTCTAATGCCCAAGGCGCCGCGTCTTGGCAAGCGCCGTCCCGGCGGTGCGGCCGGATTCGGAGGCCCGCGATCGCGCGTGCCCGCCGCGAGCCCGCGCGGCCATCGCACCTCGAGACAGCACCCCCTTCGGCATCCTGTAATAGCGGTCGCGTTCCCGAAGAAATCTCCTGGTTGCCGAGCTGCGGATTCACAGGCATCATTGCGGTCTCGGCGGCCAGCGAGCGGGGACTTCCCGGCCGATGCCAAGGAACATTCATTGCGCCAGGGGCAAGCCCCGACGTCGTGCGGCGGCCGGCAACGCCGCCCGCGCGGCGAGCCTCGCCGGGCCGGCAAGGGATGGTTGGTCTTAATCAAAGGAGGAAAGCGAAATGCGGAGGGTGCAAGAGCATAGGTTCGTCGATCTGTCCAAGCCCGTCGACCGGAAGCCGATCGGGCAAACCGCCCTGGATCGGCGGTCGTTTCTGGCGGCGGCAACCGCGGTGGCCGCGGCGACCTCGATGTCGTCGGGCGCGTTCGCCCGCAACTTCGGGCCGGATGCGGAGCCGGTCCGCTACCCGGAGCCGGACGTCGTGGCGCTCGACAAGCGGTTCAAGTACAAGCTGGGCAATACACCGATCATGCGGCTCTACCGCGGCACCCTCTGGGCGGAAGGTCCGGCGTGGAACGGGGTCGGCCGCTACCTGCTGTGGAGCGACATCCCGAACAACGAGCAGCTGCGCTGGATCGAGGAAGACGGGCATGTCGCCCGCCGCTTCCGGTCGCCCTCAGGCAACAGCAACGGCAACACCTTCGATTTCCAGGGCCGGCAGATCGCCTGCGAGCACGGCAATCGTCGGGTCGTGCGCTACGAGTACGACGGCGGCATCACGGTGCTGGCGGACTCCTTCGACGGCAAGTCGCTGAATGCGCCGAACGACGCCGTGGTCCATCCCGACGACGGCTCGATCTGGTTCACCGATCCCGGCTATGGCGGCCTCATGGACTACGAAGGCCACCGCGTCGATACCGGCTCGGTCCAGCCGTTCCAGAAGGAGGCGGTCTATCGGATCGACGGGCAGAGCGGCAAGCTGCAGAAGGTGGCGGACGAGCCGTTCAAGCCCAACGGGCTGTGCTTCTCGCCGGATTACAAGCGGCTCTATGTCGCCGACACCGGCGCGTCCCATTATCCGGATGCGAAGAACATCATCTGGGGCTATGACGTGGATGGCGCCAAGCTGCACAAGGCCCAGACCTTCGCCGACATGGAAATGGACGGCAAGTCGGGCTTCGCCGACGGCATTCGCGCGGACGAGGACGGCAACATCTGGTCGAGCGCCGGCTGGGTCGGCGACGGCTACGACGGGGTGCACATCTTCGCGCCGAACGGCGAGCGGATCGGCCAGATCCGTTTGCCGGAGATCTGCTCCAATGTCTGCTTCGGCGGCTCCAAGCGCAACCGCCTGTTCATGACCGGCAGCCAGTCGCTCTATGCGGTGTTCGTGGAAACGCGGGGTGCGCACCTGACGTGAGGCGCTGCGTTCGGATATCGGTCGATGCGAGAGGCCCGTGCCGCCCCGGCGGCGCGGGCCATCACGCTAGGCGGCGGCCGGCCAGGCGCGCGAGAGGTGGAACAGGCCGAGTATCTCCACCTTGATGCCGCGCATGCGCACGACCAGCACGAAAAGGGTGCCGTCGACGGCGATCTCGCGCGTACCCTCGGTGTACCAGGGCCGGGTGGTGTTCAGCGGATCGATCCGCAGCCTCTTGAGCGTGCTTTCCAGGCGTTCGGCCTCTTCTTCGACCGCTTGTGGGCTCGTGGCCTCGATGTAGGCGCGCGCCTCGGCCAGGTCCTCGACCGCCTGGCGGGTCCATGTGAGCTTCATGACCGCCACCTCGAGAGCGCCTCGGCGACCTCTTCGTCTGCGGCGAACTCGCCCGCCTCGGCCTGCTTCAACGCGTCCTTGATGCGCGCGATCTGCCAGCGATCGATGTCGATGTCTTCTGCTGTCTGATCCATGTGACCTCCCGATTGATCGGGCGTGAGTTCGGGGCCTGCGCGTCCGCTTCCCCGTTATGTTTGACGAAGGATCAATGTCTGCATTTATTATATATGCAAATACAAAAAGATGAATAGATCGTAAAGATCGAAGGAACTGTAACAATTCTACTAGATAAATCGATTTCTTAACCACTTGGTCGATTGTGATTGGACTCCTCTCGTGGCAGGCAACAGGGTGCAAACTGGCCTGCCTGAGTCCGCGGCCCGGCCGGCTGGCTCGGGATAGCGGGGAGATGGCCGGGGGTCTCGGCAATCGGACGCCGCCGCTCAGCCGAAGACCTCCTCGAAGGCCTGCTTCAGGGCCACGTCGGCGTCGGCCATCGTGACCGGCAGGCCGAGGTCGGCCAGCGAGGTGACGCCGAGGCCCGGCCCGGCGATGCCGCAGGGCACGATGCCGGCGAAGTGCTCGAGCTCCGGCTCGACGTTGAGCGCGATGCCGTGGTAGGCGACCCAGCGGCGCACCCGGACCCCGATCGCCGCGATCTTGTCCTCGTGCCCGGCCGGGCCCCCCTGAGCGCCCCCCTGAGCGCCCCCCTGAGCGCCCCCCTGAGCGCCGCGCTCGACCCAGATGCCGACCCGGCCGGCGCGCCGCTCGCCCACGACGTCGAAGCGGGCCAGCGTGCGGATCAGCCATTCCTCGAGGTCCGCCACGTACCTGCGCACGTCGCGGCCGCGCCGCTCGAGGTCCAGTATGACGTAGGCGACCCGCTGGCCCGGTCCGTGATAGGTGAACTGCCCGCCGCGCCCGGTGCGGTAGACCGGAAAGCGGCCGGGCGCCAGCAGGTCCTCGTCCCGAGCCGAGGTGCCGGCGGTATAGAGCGGCGGGTGCTCGAGCAGCCAGACCAGCTCGCTCGCCTCGCCCGCCCGGATCGCCGCGACCCGCGCCTCCATCGCCGCCACGGCGGCAGGGTAGGGGACGAGCGCCTCGGCCACGCGCCACTCGATCGGTGCGCGTGCGCGGCGGGGGCGCAGGTCTTGCCGTGTCGGCTGCATGGACATCGCCGGAGCATAGCGGCAGGGCACGGCCGGGCATAGGCGCAAGAGCCGCGCGGGCAAGGAGGCAAACTTGGGGGACTTGGCGTCGAACGCCGGCCTTGGGAAGCCGGGCCCTGAGTCCGGACATTGGCAAACCGCTCCCGGACCCCCAAACTCTCGGTTCCTGATAAAGCACGCGGTTTGACGAAGATGTCCAGGTCAAGGATCTCCCACAAGAGGCCCGGTTCCGCTTGGAAGCGGGCCGGCAGATCTCTGCGTTGGGTGCTATGGCCGACCAGCGCCTGCATCGCTGTCTGGATGGCTCTTGGCCACGTGCCGCCAGGCATTGAGGCGGCCTTCGTCGGCATCCTGTGGTGCTTGGTTGGTCTGGGTTTCTTGGCCGCGGGGGTCCTGCCCTGGGCTTACCGGCGATTTCCGGCCGAACTAAGCCGGGCGGAACGGCTGAAGACACGCCTCTCCGCGTTCGCCACCCTGCGGATCGTCTCGTCCCTGGTCGTCTGGGGCGCCCTCAGCCTCTCGGGACGGCCCGTGCTCGGCGGGCTCTGCGCCCTGTCGGTCTTTGCCGTCGAGGCCGTGAGGTATGTCCTCCACCGACGCATCGCCGGGGCCGACCCAGGCGGGTGAAGTCCGAATTCCCGAATTCCACAATTCCGGACAGCGTACTTATCTCGTCATCGGAAATTTCCGGCAGAAAGAGATCGAGACACCGGAACCAAATGTCGGCTCTCATCAGGATTGCTTCGGCTTTACCCCAGACTCCGGACGTGAAATCGAAGGAGCTTGTACGGGGAAAGATGACCTCGAGCAGCCATTGAGCAGTTGAGAGATTGTTAAGTCAGGCTCTCCAGGATGAACTTGTGCCTAAGACCGCCAAGCGAGTCGGGACTTTGACCGATGTCGATCACGGATATTACCCTCGCCTATCTTTGGTTCGTGCTTGCCGCCTCCTGTATTCTCTTCCTGCGGAGGTTCCTTGATCCGGAAGTTCGGGAGAACTGGGACCAAGTCAAACGGGCGTGGCGCGACCTCAAATCGGCCGACGATCTATGGAGTGCCCCGAAACGCGACTTCAGCCCGGTCGAGGGCAACATTGCGCGGCTGGTGCGCCGCGGTTTCAAGGACGCGCTTCTGGTCATTCGGGATCCCGGCTCCGGACGCTTCATTCAGTTTCGCAAGTACATTCGGGCTGTCGACGACTTCGGCATCGAGCTCGGCCTTCCCGATGTCGCCTGGTCGCGGAACTACTTTCCAAAGCTCCGGGCCCATTGCGAGGAAAATGGCATTCCCTATCGCATTCGGACCCAGGCCGAGCCCGACGACATCGAATTCCTCCTTGTAGATTGCGGGCAGGACCTGGGCATGGCGCAAGGGCTGGCGCGCGCGATCTGGACCAGGATCTTCGGGCTTTCGGAGGACGCGCCGCCCCACATTTGGCTATACCGGCTTCACATGCTGGCCAATGTGGTCAACCGTCCGGAACCGGGGCCGCGGTCATTCAAGTTGGGCTGGCTCCACAAGAAAGGCACCGAACCGCCCTCTTTCGGCGCCGCCGGATTGGTCAGCCTCTTGATGACCCTTGGGCCGGTCGCCTTCTTTGGGCTGTTGATCGCGCTGCTGAGCAGTGTGGGTGAAGCGCCGGATTGGTCGCTGGAGCTCGGCGACATGATCTTGAGCGGAACAACAGGTAGCCTGGTGTTCTTATGCCTTTTTGCGGTCACCATTTGGGCGCGCTTTTACTTCCGCACGGCACGCCGACACCCGGCAACATGGTTCGATGCGAAGATCCTGCCGATATGGAATTGGATCGTGATCATCACACTGCCCATAAGTTCCGTTCTGATCTGGACTGGCAGCTAAACTCTCCTGGTCTGATGTCGCCTTGTGGCTACTTTTCCCCGTGCTGGCTACGTCCGGTG